>PMOK01000105.1:0-431 GCA_003162425.1 Bryobacterales bacterium
CGGAATCTCGCGCAACGCAGCGCGCAAGCATCCAAAGAAACAGCGAGCATGATTGAACAATCGGTGGCGAGCGCCTCTGAGGGCCAAGCTCGCCTGGAGGCCGTGACGCGAAGTTTTGCCGAAAGCGCCACGATTCGAAATGAAGTGAAACGATATTCTGACGAGATTGTAGTGGCCAGCGATCAGCAGTCACGCGGCATCGATCAGATCGCTCGAACGGTAGACCAGATGAGCGGCGTTACACAAAACACGGCTGCGCGAGCCGAGGAAAGCGCAGCGGCCAGCCAGGAATTGTCCAGCCAGGCCCGCGCGCTCAAGGACATTGTGAATCGTCTGCACGAACTGGCTGGAACTGGCGCCTAGTGGGCTGTCCGCGCACGAACTTTAGCGTCGAAATCCCATGCGTTCGCATGAGTGTATCTCATGGGCTT
>PMOK01000105.1:454-27638 GCA_003162425.1 Bryobacterales bacterium
CCGCCCCACTTTGTGTTTTCGACGGTGCGAACGCGCGTAGCGCACGCACCCTTGCGTGCCGCGTCGCCACTCATGGCGACGCATGGCAGTAGTAAAGATTCACCAACTAGTTGCTTGTGGCTGGTAGCGTCCAGACGTACACCGAGTCTTGTACGGCCGTGAGCACGTACTGTTTGCCGCCGAGTTCGTAGGTCATGGGCGAGCTTTCCATGCCGGCGCCCGCGTTCAAATGCCACAGCGTTTTGCCTGTGGCCGCATCCAGCGCTAAAAGGTTCTGCGAATTGTCCGCGGTGAAAAGTAATCCGCCGGCCGTGGTCAGAATGCCGGCGATGTCTTCGCCGTCGCCGAGTTCATGGCTCCAGCGGATTTTGCCGGTCTGATAATCGATGGCCTGTAGCACCGAATTCCCCCACAGGTTCCGATCGCGGCCGCCCCAACCCTCCGGTTTTCCCGTTGCGGTTTTATAAAACACGCTGAAGATCCGCCGCGCGCTTACGTAGAACAGACCGGTATCGGGATCGAAGCTCGGCGCCATCCAGTTGGTGGAACCGTCCGACGCCGGCTCGACCAGCGCGCCGTCGGGGGTCGGATATTTTTCCGTTTTTGCGATCGGCCGGCCGATCGAATCGATTCCCGATGCCCAATTGCTCTCAATGAACGGCGCGGTCAGCAGGTTTTTGCCGGTGGCGCGATCCAGTACGAAGAAGTAACCGTTGCGACTGGCCTGCGCCAACAGCTTGCGTTTGACGCCATGGAAATCGGCGTCGAACAGAACCGGAGTTTGCACCGCATCCCAGTCATGCACATCGTGCGGCGACGGCTGAAAATACCACGCCAGCTTTCCGTTATCCGGATTCAGCGCCGCGATGATACATGTGTACAAATTGTCGCCCGGCCTTCCGTCGCCCGCCAGCACCGGATTCGGATTGCCGGTGCCCCAGTACAGCAGATTCAGTTCCGGATCGTAACTTCCCGTGATCCACGTCATGCCGCCGCCGTGTTCAATGGCGTCGCTATCCTTGGGCCAGGTTTCGGATCCAGGCTCGCCCTTCTTCGGCTGCGTATTC
Organism: Bryobacterales bacterium; assembly: GCA_003162425.1. Lineage (GTDB taxonomy): Bacteria > Acidobacteriota > Terriglobia > Bryobacterales > Bryobacteraceae > Palsa-89. The sequence continues at coordinate 1,522 of PMOK01000105.1, forward strand.
CAGCGCCACTGCATCTGGCCGGTCTCCGGGTCCACCGATTCGAGAAATCCCGGAACGTCGGTGACGTCGCCCGAAACGCCGACGATGACGTGATTGCGAATCACGAGTGGCGCTACGGTGGCGAAGTATCCGAGCTTCACGTCGGCCAGCTCCACTTTCCAGCGCAGCGTGCCGTCCTTCGCGTTCAGCGATACCACGTGCGCATCCGGCGTTGTGAAATACAGCCAGTTGCCGTACATTCCGACGCCGCGATTCCCGATGTGGTCGCCACCCTCGGAAACGTAGTGGTAATGCCAGATCTGCCGGCCGGTTCTTGCGTCGACGGCCCAAACATGGTCGGGCACCGTGAAGTACAGAATGCCGTTCACCAACAGCGGCGTGGATTTTATGGTGCCGGTGTGCGTTTGAAATACCCAGCCCAACGTGATTGCGCCGACGTTCGATGTATTGATTTGTTTCAGGGGGCTGTGACGCCGCCCGGAAAAGTCGCCGTTGTAGGTTGCCCAGGTGTCGGTGGCGGGCTTGCTCGCGGCCGCGGGATCGAGCCCCTGCGCGCTTAACGCGAGAATGGAAATAGCGAGGGACAGAATCAGCTTCACTTCAAGGTCTCCAGATAGGTGAACAGATTGTGCATGTCGGTGTCGGTGTACTGATACAACAACTCGCGATGTTTGTCGAGCGGATCGTGCACTTCCACCTTCACCTGATCGCGCGCCCAGGATCGATACCAGCCCGTACCATCGCGCAACGCCACGTTGAACTCGTCGATCTGCGCTAGCGTTCCCGAAACCTGTTCGCCAGAAGGCAGCGTCACAGTGACGGAACGGCGTGCGCCGCGCGGATACAGGAATCTTGATTCCAGATTGATGGGCGAATAGCGTTTCGCGATACCGGCGAGATCGCCCGTTGGAGAATGGCAGGAATCGCAGTGCCCTGCTCCGAAGAAATACTGCTTGCCGGCGTCGGCGTTTCCGGTAGCCAATTTCTCCACCGGATAATCGCGAGGGACGCTGTTGCTATCGAGTGCGGCGCGCACTTGTTGATGCAGAAACGCGGCCAAGTCGGATAGTTGGGCGTCAGTATAGGCGAAGGCCGGCATGCCCTTATCGGGGCGCCCGTTTTTGACCGCCGGCCCGATCAACTTGCCATCCTGATCGCGATTCACGAGCGCGGATCGGACCAGATCGGGCCCGCGCGCGCCGGTGGCATCGTTGCCGTGGCAAAATCCGCAGGCTTGCTGAAATTGTTGCTTGCCGCGCTCCACCGCTTTAGGATCGGCCGCGGCGGCGTAGGCGGAGAGGGCGAGCATGGTGGTGATAAGTAGGTGCCGCATGGAAAGATCAGTGTACGATAAGTGGCCGGTTGCTGGTTGCTGGTTGCTGGTGGTCGGCGGCGCTGCGAAAGTCACTAAAATCGGACAAGTAGTTTCTTGCGGCGCGTCCTATACTCTTACTGGAGGTGCGCCATGATTGCCTGGAGACGGGCCGCGCTCGTTACCGCCGGCGTGTTGTTTCAGCTCTATTTTCGCGGCCGCTCGGTGTCCATTCATGAAGCCTTGTTGGTGGGCGTGATGTGATTCGTCGTGAACCTGGCGCTGGATTATCCTATGTTTGCTTTTGGTCCGATGAAGATCGAGGCCCGGGCGTATTATTCAGAGATCGGGCTTAACTATTTGACATTCCCGGCGTTCGGATTCTGGGCCGCGCGGCTGGCACGCCATTGAAACCAACCACGGAACGGGACTACCACGAGCGCATCGTGCGAACACTCATATACATCCAGCAGCATCTGGATGACGAACTGGAGCTGGAGGATTTGGCGTCCGCCGCCACCTTTTCACCGCGTTTTTCGGGGCTTGGTCGGCGAATCCTTGAAGGAACACATCCGCCGCCTGCGGCTTGAACAAGCTGCTCAAAAACTAAAACAGCAGGATGGCCCGATCACTGACATCGCGTTGGAGGCGGCTTCGAGACGCATGAATCGTTCACTCGGGCATTTGGAGCCATGTTCGGTGTGTCCCCTTCCGGCTACCGAGCCGCACATAATTCCGTGCCGAAATCCGCGTCCGGCACACACCTAGATGACGTCTCCAGGTATCGCGCGCCCGATTACGGAGAGCCTCTTCCGGTGGAGGTGAAAGACCTTCCATCAATGAAGCTCGTGTTTCTGCGCCACGCCGGTCCCTACTCTGAAGTAGGCGCAACGTGGGGCCGCCTGATGACCTGGGTGGGAACGCGCGGCCTGCTGGGCCCCGGGATGCGGATGATCGGAATCGTTTACGATCCTGACATCACACCGGCCGATAAAACACGTTACGACGCGGCCGTGATGGTGAATCGTGCCGTGCAGCCGGAGGGCGAGTTCGGTGTCATGGAAATTCCCGGCGGCAAATATGCGGTGGGAGGCTGGCTGCCGAAGAGCGGTCGCGAATTGCGCGATGCCGAAGAGCTGCTGACACGCATTCACGTTCCTGTGGGCGATTAGCTGGAGTGCGTGCGCCGCAGTGAATTTAGCCTGTTTCCAGCGACGTTAGAATGCGCGCGTAGCTTTCGTACCGGGCCTCAGAAATTGCGCCCGATGTTACGGCTTGTTTGACCGCGCATTCCAGTTCGTGGGTGTGCGTACAGTCGGAGAAGGCGCATTGATAAGCGTCGAATTCGTGATAATAGCTGCGCAAATCGTTTCGGAAGCGGGACTGGGGGCTAGGGGCTTGGTAGTGCGCTAAGTCTACTTGGCCCGTTTTAGGTGCTTGTTAGAAGAAGAGTCTCCGGTCCAGGCCTCCGAGTGCCATGTACTCTTCATAGCGCAAGCGTTTTTTCCGTAGAAACTCCTCAATCTCTGCCATGCACTTGTCAATTTCAGCCTGAAGGTTAGATCCCATTTCAAGGCTCCTTTCCGGCTTGAGTTTATGTTGAAGTGCAGGGGCTCCACTTGCGCCGTGGGTCCAAGTTGTTGGGATTGAGGAGAAAAGGAATGATGGGGTAGGTGATCGCACGGAACTGGTCAGGCGAGCAGTCTCTCATCTCGTCGTGATTGCCGATCCAGAACCAATAAAACGTGTTCCCTTGACGAAGGGCCAGCGTTCGATAAGCATCCGTGATTCGTGCGCTCCAGAAATCCCCGACGGGCTTAAGGTGAAGCGATGGGTGGGAGGGGTCCTGCTGAAAGAGAGCGAACTGCTTGTCAGCGGCCTCTCGGATGGCGTTTGGAAGTTTGTGATAGAGCTCCCAGAAATCGCGCGAGGCGTACGATTCCAAAGGTCTCATTCATTGCCCTGGGTTCTTCCCTCCGACATGGGCCGGAACGATCCTGTGTGGACTTGGGCCCTTACTTTTTCAACGATTTGGTGACCCCGTCCACTGGCAGAGAAATCAGCTTGCATCTCTTTGTCCCAGGAGTCCATGGTTTGGAGGTTGAGCCAGGCGGCGAGCGCGACCTGGGCGTCTTCGGGGAGTCCGGTAATCGCGTCTTTTATGGCGTCTATCGTCATTGCTGGTCTGTTACAAAGATATCGAGTCGCGGGGCGAACGGCAAGCCATGGCCGAAACCATTCAGCTCGTTAGGACTTCCACGGTGCCGCCAACTTTCAACCAGCCGCGGGACGTGGTCAGTAGCTCGACAACTTCGTCGGGTGTCAGTTTTCCGCTCATATGAAGTGACGCGAGATTGAGCAGGTCCAGCGTTCGTAGTATTAAAACGTTGTTGCGACAAGCATGTTGAATCTGCTCAGGCGCCACGGTTTGATCCTTATCCGCTAGCGATATCGAGTTCTTCATGTTGGTATTGATGATCAGCAGCGAGGGGAATTCGGGAGGCATACCGTTTCGCTCTCGATGGCTATCGGCCTGATTCACATGCTCCCGCGAGACTCCCTTACTCACGCCTTTTACTTCCACCAAAGCAACAATGTTTCCAGTTGAATCAACGAGCGTTAAATCTTCTCTGAAATCCTCCTCGCGCCTTGGCTTCAAGGGCAGGGTCTTGTCGAATACTTCAATCACCGCTTCCACCAGCGGTTCGCCCTGCAATACAAGGACCCGCTTCAATCGCTCTAAGAGCCTCAAGCGTGCGTCGAGTGCGAGGAGCTCATTGGATAGCTTGACTTTCGTTTCGATTATCGTCGCCTCGCCGGGAAAACGGTATTCGCCCGCCCATTCGGGAAGATCCTCTCTGAGGCGTTCCCAAAGGGTTACGACACCGTCTGCGAGGATTGTGAAGTACTCTTCGACCGCTTCCAGTGTGGGTTTCGGGATTAACGTTGGGAGAACAAACAGATTGCCGTTGATCACCATCGAAACAGTTTGGCGTCCAACTGACGCTATTGCTTTGCTCCACGTGTTTCCGTAACGTGGACTCAAAAAAAGACCAAGCCGCTCCGTAGATTTCGAAGAACTTCCCGAGTTCGTTCGTCTTGCTTTTCACGGTTGCTATTCTTGTGCCGAATTCTTCTCGATCAACTTCGAATAAAGAGAGCAACCGCTTCGAGAGATCGGTGTCTCGATAGTCTCTGCCGTCGTCAAAGTCCACGAACGGGTCGGTCAGCATTAAGCACGCGAACCCGCCTTTATCGAGAAGGGCAAGCGCCTCTTTGGTACGTTTGTCAAGCTCATCTCTATCCCACTTGTGTTTTAGGAAGCCTCTGCTATAGCCGTCGTTCGCGAGGGTGAACGACTCAAATGTCCCCTGAAAGATGATGACCCCGTCAAAGTCCTGAAATCGTGCGGCGTTGTTGTAATCGGCGAACTCGATCGCATATTTGTCCGCCGCGATCTCGCGTTTTGGGATGGGAAGGCCCTTTTTCTCGATCCCATACGCGAGAATTCGAAGTCCTTTCGGCTCCGTCGGGGCACTCATCACTGAAATTGTCTCAGATCGATCATGGGGCAGCTCCGAGCGACACTAGAATGCGCGCGTAGCTTTCGTAGCGGGCCTCAGGAATTGCGCCCGATGTCACGGCTTGTTTGACCGCGCAATCTGGTTCGTGCGTGTGCGTACAGTCGGAGAAGACGCATTGATAAGCGTCGAATTCGTGATAATAGCGGCGCAAATCGTCACGCGTGACATCCCATAAGCCGAACTCGCGGATGCCTGGGGTGTCGATCACCGTGGCTCCGTTGGGGAGATGGTACAGAGCTGACGATGTCGTCGTGTGGCGGCCTTTTTCGTTGGCGGCGCTGACCGATCCTGTGGTGATTTGTAGGTGCGGATCTAGCGCGTTGAGCAACGACGATTTTCCTACGCCGCTGTGGCCGGCGAAGACGCATAGTTTTCCCGCTAGCGCAGCGGATAACGACTCGAGTCCTGCACTGGTTGCCGCGGAGCAAAGGACGACCTGGATTCCGACGTGCTGGTAAGGGCGCAGCGGGGCAAGTTCTTCTGGGCCGGCCAATAAATCGATTTTGTTGACGCACAGCAGAGGTTCGGCGCCCGATTTGCCGATCGCGATTAAGTAGCGATCGATCAGCCCTGGACGTAGCGGCGGACTCTTGAGCGAGACCACGTTCACAACCACGTCCACGTTGGCCGCGATGACTCGTTCCAGCCGCGGATTGTGCGGGTCCGCTCGCGATAGTACGGTGCGGCGGGGCAGAACATCTTCAATCCTGCGGCGGGCGGGCGAAAACAGGACCCGGTCGCCTACGGCGACTTCGACGGTGTGCCGGCATCGGACGCGCTCGCCGGCGGAAAGGACATCGCAGAAACCTGGGCCAGTTTCGGCTACGAATCCGGCGGACGTTGGCAACTCCTGCTCAGTACGGGTTTTCTTTTTAACGGGCGGGAGATAGTCTTCATCCTCGTTGAGGCTCACCCGTTCGCGCGGTGGTTTCCAGTCCTTTACACGCGCTTTTGATAATGCTTTGCGCAGTTCGCGCCTGGCATGGGCTTCTAAATGTTTACGCAGTTTTCTCTCTTCTCGGGACATGGGGGATCCTTTTGGTTTTTGGGACTACTTCGGATTTGAAGAGAGGCTCTGAGAAAAACTGCTTTCTCAGAGTCTTTAGCGGGCAGTCATAGGCAGATAATGATCATCGTACAGCGAGCAAGACGCTACAGTCAATCCCAGAAACGGACAGCTCGGCCGCCGCATCCTGATTGGCTTGCACAAGAATGGAGTGGCCCTTGTCGTGCCAGACATAGTACATGCTGAATGATCTGCGGTTCGCTATACGGCTGCTGTGGAAGAGCCCCGGCTTCACAACAGTGGCGATTATCGCGTTGGCACTGGGGATCGGCGCCAACACGGCGATCTTCAGCCTGGTGAATTCGGTGCTGCTGCGGCCGTTGCCGTTCCGCGACAGCAACCGTTTGGCAATTTTCTGGGAGACCGATCCGTCGCAGGGCTTCAACCGTCAGGGTCCCTCGGGTCCGAATTATCTGGACTTTCGCGACCAGAGCAAATCGTTCGAAGACATGGCGCTGTTGGAACAGGGAACGGGCACCGTTACGGGATTTGGAGAGCCGCAGCAGATACCGGCGCTGCGCGTTACGAGGAGCTTTTTGCCGGTGCTCGGGTTCACGCCGATTCTTGGGCGGAACTTTGCGCCGTCGGAAGGGTGGAATCAGCGGGTGGTGATCATCGGCTATGGTGCGTGGGAGCGGTATTACGGGAAAGATCCGCACGTACTCGGGAAGCGGATGCTGGTGGACGACCTTCCCTACACCGTGATTGGCGTGCTGCCGTCCAGCTTCTGGTTCCCGGATCCGGGAGAACTGATAGTTCCGTGGGTGGACACTGATCTTTTGCATAGAAGCCGCTACCAGCACAACTTCGGCGTGTTTGGCCATTTGAAGCCTGGGGTTTCCGTCCAGCAGGCCAACGCCGAGCTGAACATGATCGAGCATCGGATTGGCGAGCAGGTGGTTGGATTGAAGGATTGGGCGACCACAGTGGTGCTGTTGGGGGATGTGGTGTCGGAGAATGTGCGAAGCGGGCTACTGTTGTTGCTGGCTGCGGTTGCGTTGGTGTTGCTGATCGCGTGCGCGAACCTGGCGAATCTGATGTTGGCGCGGGCGGCGGGGCGCACTCGGGAGACAGCTATCCGCATGGCTCTAGGTGCCGGGCGTTGGCGGCTGGCGCGGCAATTTCTGACCGAAAGCGCGGTGCTGGGCGTGCTGGGCGGAGTATTGGGCTTGCTGGTGGCGCTGTGGGGGGTGGATTTGCTGGACAAGGTTGTGCCGCAAAGCATGCCGCTCTCGGGAGGCGCGGGAATTGTGGTGCGTCCGGCGATACACGCCGACGCGTGGGCGCTGATCTTCACGCTCGCGATTTCGCTCGCCACCGGTTTGATCTTCGGGCTGGCCCCTGCGTTCGCTGCGTCCAGGGCCAAGGTACACGACGCGCTGAAGGAAGGCAGCCGCGGGTCATCGGCGGGGGGAAACAGGTTACGGAATGCGTTTGCAGTTTTGGAAGTGGGGCTTGCGCTGGTGCTATTGATTGGGGCGGGGCTGGTGATGAAAAGTTTCTGGCGCATTCAGCAGGTGAATCCGGGATTTGCCGCCGATCACGTGTTGGCGATGGAAATGGAGTTGCCGACGGATTCGAAGTACCGGACGCGGCCGGAGCAGACGGAGTTTTTCCGGCGCGTGTTGGAGAATGTGCGATCGCTTCCGATGGTGCGGTCGGCGGGAGTCACCAATCAACTGCCGCTCGATACCAGCGACGAGCCGAGAGTGGAGTTTACTATTGTGGGCCGCGCTCCTTTGCCTTCCGACCAAGGATATTTGGCCGACTACCGTGATGCGAGCCCCGACTATTTTCGCGCGATGGGGATTCCCTTGCTAAAAGGCCGGGTTTTTACGGATCAGGATAAACTTGACCGGCCGGGCGTCGCGATCATCAACGAGACCCTGGCGCGCCGTTATTGGCCTGATGGAGGGAATCCTATCGGGCAACGACTGGGGTTCGGTAAGGAAACCTTCTCGCCCGAGATTGTCGGCGTTGTCGGCGATGTGAAAAACTCGGCATTGAATCAGCAGACCGCGCCCGCTGTGTATACGAGTTATCTTCAGCTCCCCGAAATGAAGATGAGCCTCGTGGTGCGGGCCGAGGGCGATCCAGCCAATATGATCCGCGCGGTTGAGAAACAGGTGTGGGCGGTGGATAAAGATCAGCCGATGTACAAAATCCGGACCATGGAGCAGGTGGTTGGGGAATCGCAATCCTCGTCGCGGTTCACGCTGGCGGTGCTTGCGATCTTCGCGGCCGTCGCGATGGGGTTGGCGGCGGTGGGGATCTATGGCGTGATTTCTTACACCGTCACGCAGCGGACCAGGGAGATCGGCATTCGCATCGCGCTAGGCGCGGAACGCAGCGATGTGTTGCGGCTGGTGGTGGGACAGGGGACGGTCTTGGCGGTGTCGGGCGTGGCCGTCGGGTTGGGAGGTGCGTTAGCGCTGACGCGCGTGATGAGGAGCCTGCTGTTTGGGGTGAGCGCTACCGATCCGTTGATCTTTGCGGGAGCGGCGCTGTTTCTGGCTGCGGTGGCGATGCTGGCGAGTTACATTCCCGCGCGGAGAGCGATGAGCGTGGATCCGACGGTGTCGCTGCGGTACGACTAGCACAAGCCTGCTGCTGCCTGGACAAGCCGGAGGCTTGTCCTACGTAATCCTTGACTACGCGGTTTACGTAGTCGATTGTTTCGCGATACGGCGGGATGCCTTTGTATTTGTCCACCGCGCCTGGGCCTGCGTTGTAAGCTGCCAGGGCTTTCGAAACCTGATGAGGATCGTTTTCGTACTTCAGCAATAGATCGCGCAGGTATCGGGCGCCGGCTTCCACGTTCTGCGCTGGATCGTGAGGATCGGCGTTCAAGGCAGCCGCCGTGCCGGGCATGAGCTGCATCAAACCGATGGCGCCTTTCGGGGAAACTGCGTCCACGTGGTAGCCGGATTCCGCTTTGGCTACGCTCCGCACAATTTCCGGAGGCAGTCCATTATGAATCGCGGCGCGCGTGATGAGCTCCTGGGTGGTCAATTCGCGCTGGGGCTCGGGGGCTGGAGCTGCGGCTGGCGGAGGGGGCGGCGTGTAATCCTCGACTTCAATGGTTGCGACGGAATTCGCGGGGATCTCGACGGCGCCTTGGCTGATCTGAAGGCGCATCACGGCGCCATCGATCACATGGCTGTCGGCGTGGATGCGGAAGCCATTGGATAATACGATGTATTCGCCCGCGTGGGCGGCAATTGAGAATAAGACCAGCGACAGAAATAGCTTCATCGGGCGGAAGGCCACCAAACTAGTTTGACGCATTTTGGGGCCGGAGCGTTTAGTGTTGGGTTGAAGTCGGGTTGGCAACCCGCCGCAAGATGGCATCCTGCCCCACACTTAGGTGGTCGTAGTTCAGGATGGCGTTGAAAAGCAAGAAGTAACTGCCTTGCGTGGCGTTACGCCAGATGGGGTTGTTGGCGAACAGGAGCACGTGGCCCTGGCCGCGCGGGACGTCCACAACGACGGGCCGGTTCGCTAGTTCACGGCCGCCGGCGAGCATGCCGGAGACCAGCAGGTCCTTTTCATCCGAGAACCGCAGGACCACGCGAGGGCGCGTTTCGGGCGTAGGCAGAAACGGGCGCAGAAACTCGCGCACGTCTTCATCTAGAGGCTGTTCTTCGCCGGGCTTCACTTGCGGACGCTCCGTCGGCGCGACGAAGGGACGGGCTTGCGGAATGTCGGGATCGGTAGGAGTGCCGCGGCCGGTGGGCCGTCCGGATGGCGCATCGCCGCCGCCAAATCCGCCGAAGCCGCCGGTGGTGCTCACCTGCAATACAGGCGCTTGGCTGAAGTAGACCGAAAGGTTGTCGCCATAGCCGTAGGTGATGGGGCTTTTTTTGTCCGAGATGATGGCGTTCAAAACGCTGCCGCGGGCTTGCAGCTCGCGCGTGGTTGTGATGGAGACGCCTTCGATCAAGCCGTAATCAATGGGGATGGAAACGTTGCCGGTGACGGTGACGAACAGGCCGCCGTCATCGATGAAGCGGGCAATTTTCAGCAGGCCGTCCAGGCCCATGCCGCCGCGCATGTCGTCCGTAGTATCGGGCGATGAACCGAGGTTGGGTGTTATTGCGGAAGCTTTCCATGGGATGGGATCGCCGCGCATGGGCATCCCGTTCACGATGCGCTGCGCGCTGCCGGGCGTGGAGCCGAAAATAATTACGTCGTACTTCGCGCGAAGGTCGGGGATCTGGCGGAGTTTTTGATCGGAGATGTAGTCGTAGGGGATTTTCAGATTGTCGAATGCGATGCGATACCAGCCTTCGTTCTGCGTATTCAGCCAGGTGTGCACCAGAGCAATACGCGGCGAGGCGAGCGGGTGCATGGCGACTTTTGGAACTTCGTCGACGGCGCGTACTTGCAGGCCAAGATCGACAGCAGCTTGTTCGACAGGACCGCGCGCGGAGTCTTCGGCGCGAATGATGAAAGATCCGGCGCGGAAATCCTGGCCGGCGGCTTTGAAAGATTCTTCGGCCGCATTCATTTTCACGTCGTGCAGGCGGAATCGGAAAGTGGCCAGCGTGTTGTCGCCGTTGTGATTGATGAGGTACGCGCCGGCTGAAGTATTGCCGGTGATTTTACCTTCCGCGTGGGCTGGCCCGTTCAACTGCGTCATGGGCGCCTTGAGGATGGAGGCGTCCGTTACGCGGATGGTTTTCACGTTGCGGAGTGCGCCGAGGGTCCAGCCAGTGTCGTCATAGGGGCGCGGATCGGTGATGTTGTAATACTGCGTGTCCAGCAGCATGTCGGCCATTCGGCTGTACGGCTGATCCATGCGGACGATGTAGCTGGACGCGGGAATCTTAACTTTTTTCTCTTCCTTGCCCTGCTTCACGGTTACTTCCGAATCCTGGGTGGAGCGGTTCACTTCGATGCCTTGCAGCTCGAGCAAATTCACCAGGTCGGCGCATTCCACGGGACGCGGATCGTCGGATGGAATCACCCAAGCGGCCGGGCCTTCCTGCGCGGCTTTCTCGACGGAGCGCTTGCTTTTCAGGTAGAAATTTTCGAGAAATGTTTTGCCGTTCGCGGCCGTGTTGTTCATCGCGAACAGGATGGCGCTCTGCTGCATATTGATGTTGTTGCGGATGGACCAATTCACTTTCGCGAGCGGCGGATTGGGACGGAACCAGGTGCGTGCGGTGTCGGCGGCGGATACTGTGCGCGGGCCGGTGTCGGCGCCGCGTCCACCGAAGGTCTCATAGAAACGGCCGATGGAGTTGTGGCCGTTGGCGACGTAGAACATGTAGTTGGGCGCCCAGCCATCGTAGAATCCGTGGGTCCAGACACCGGGAATGCCGCGCTTGGTCATCTCTTCGATTTCGACGTAGGCCATTTTCTGCCATTCGTCCACGACGAGCGGGTCGAGCCAGGCGTTGTAGGGGCCCATGCCGGTGGAGACGTAGAGGAATGGCACGGATTCATGCAGGTCGTGCAGAACTTGCGGATGCCAGTCGAGGAAGGTCTTCATCATGATCTTGCTCAATTGCAGAGCCATGCCGAGACCGTCGCGATTATTGTCGTGCGCGACATACTTGCCCCAGTAGACCAGCGGCGGTTGGGCTTTCGTTGGATTCGCGACGTGATAATTGTAAACGTCTACTTCGCGATCACGGCCGTCCACTTCGGTGCACGGAGTGATCAGGACCACCAGATTTTTTCGGATGTTGCGGATGAGCGGCGAGTCCTCCACCGCCAGGCGATAGGCCAGCTCCATCAGCATTTCGGGCGATCCGGTTTCGGGCGAGTGGATGCTGCCGGAGGCCCAGTACATCGGGACGTCTTCCGCGATCAATTGCTTGGCTTCGGACTCGGAGGTTTTGCGCGGGTCGGCGAGGCGGGCGTTGATCTCGCGATAGCGGTCGAGCTTTTGGATATTGGCTTCGTCCGAGACGGCAACCAGCAGCGTTTCGCGACCCTCCTCGGAACGTCCGATGCTGAAGACCTTGACGCGCGGCGTGGCTTTTTCTAGCTCGCGGAAATAGCGGTAGATGTCTTTGGTGTAGGTGAGTTTTTGCGGCGTGCCGATGACATAGCCGAGCACTTTCTCGGGTGTGGGAACCGTGTCGGATGCAGGCAGATGGTCCACCAGTTCAGTGGTGAAGAACGATTCGGTGGTGTATTGACGGATCTTGGCGGTGTAACCGGCGTCGAGCGGTTGGGACTGGGCGGCGGCGCAGGCTAGGAGGGCGATGAGTGCTGGGCGCATAAGTGGATATCATATCGTTGCTGGTTGCTGGTTGCTGGTGGCTGGTTGCGGTAGAATCGACTCAAGTGGAGGTTGCGATGTCTCATTTGAGATTCTTACTTCCTTGTTTTTTTGTCTTGACTGCGTTTGGGGAGACGCCTCAGAACGCTGTGGATCCCACCCGCATTAGCAAAGAAGCAGTGCAGGCTATTCTGGGGGCCAGTCTGGGCCAGACCAAGCCGGGCGCTGCTTATGAGCATCTTATTGTGGCCAACGTTCCCATGGACACGGCGTGCTCGGTTCCTTTGGTCGAGATGAAGATTCCTAAGGGCGTCGATTTTGCGATCGCGCAAGTGCCTCCGCCGAGTGAGTTCCACGACAATATGCCGGTGGCGAAGGGGCTCCCGGCTTGTCCAACTGTTCGGTGATTTTGCCGCGTTAGTTTGCCGCCGTCAGGGATGCTTCCTGGAGACGGTCGAATCGGGCTTTCAGTTGTTCCGGCGGCCCGAGCGTTGGCCGGCGTTTTTTGAGCATCGAGAAAGCATTGTCGGTGGCATCCAGCGTCAACTTGACGTCCGATTCCGTGAGCGCTGCGCAGATGAAATTGTTGTGCCAGGGATGGATGTAGACGCCGCGCGTAAGCGCTTCGGCTACCCAGCAATATCCCAGGCGCAGGTCGGGATCGTCGTCGAACAAAATCATGGGCAATTGTACTGGACCGGTTTGGCGAAGACTGAATCCGTAGTTGGCGGCCTGGCTGGCTAGTCCTTCGCGCAACATGGCGCCGGTTTTTTCGGTCCGTTCCAGATAATCCGAATTGCGGATTTCGTTCAGGGTCGCGATCGCGGCGGCCATGGGGATGGCCTGGAACCAGTACGAACCGGTGACGAAGATTCCCTGCGCTCCGGCGCGCGCTTTTTCAGAACCGGCCAGCGCGGAGAGCGCATAGCCATTGGCAATGGCCTTGCCCCAGGCGCTCAGATCCGGCTGAACGCCAACGCGCGACCAACTGCAATCGCGGGCTATGCGAAAGCCCGCGCGGACATCGTCGACGATCAGCAGAGCGCCTGTCTTGTCGCACAGCCTGCGAGCGGTCTCCGCGTATTCGCGCGTGGGAAGGTCCTGGTTCTCGAAAACATCGTGCCGGAACGCGGATCCGAAGACGCCTGCGACGTCATCGCCCGCTGTGCGGAATGCATCCTGAAGGCTCGCTGGGTTGTTGTATTCGTAATGCAGGATGTGCGCGCGCTCTTCCGGCACAGTGCCGTTCGTGAAGGGATTGCACCAGGGCGCCGAGCCGTGATAGGCCTTGTGGGCAACCAGGATCTTTCGCTTTTTGGTGTGCGAACGAGCGGTCATCATCGCCATGGTGGTGGCGTCGGTTCCGTTCTTGCAGAAGATGACCCAATCGGCGTGAGACACCATGGACACGAACTTTTCCGCAAGTTCGACCATGATTTCGGATGGTCCGGTCATGGTGTCGCCCAGGCGCTGCTGCGCTGAAACCGCGGCTTCCACCGCTGGATGCCGGTAGCCGAGCAGATTGGGACCGAAGGCGCACATGTAGTCGATGTACTCATTGCCATCGGCGTCCCAGAGGCGGGCGCCTTCGGCGCGGGTGAAGAATTGCGGATAGACATCCGGCAGGATGGCCGTGGATTGGTGGCCATACATGCCGCCGGGGATCACGCGGCGGGCGCGTTCGACTAGCTCTTTATTTCGTTGGTTGGTCCAGGGCATGGTTACCTTCTAAAGACTTCTTGGTCACGGATGCACACGGATTAACACGGATAAGAATGGTAACTTTAACTTTATCGCGAATGTCAATAACAACGCTGGAGCATGACGGGCTGGCGCCTACTAGTACTCGAACGGTGATTGCGGGGCTTTTTCTTGGCACCGTTTCGTTCATGATCACTGGGATTCAGCCGGTGCTGTTGGGCGGGCTGGCTGAAGAGGGGCGGCTGTCCGAGGCGACGCTGGGACGCGTTGCTTGGGTGGAAGTGAGTGCTCTGGCGCTGGCCGCAGCTATTGGGCCGCGATTGCTACGATTTGGATCCGCGCGGCGCACCATTGCGGCGGCGTGTCTTGCGCTGGCGCTCGCGAATGCCGTGGTCTATATTAGCCACGACACATTGGCGCTGATTTTGTCGAGGGTTTTCGCCGGGCTGATGGAAGGGCTGCTGCTGGCCACCGCGAATATCGCGATCACCAGAGGGCGGCATCCGCAGCGGCTCAGTGCGTTGTTTCTGATGGTCTCCGCGATTCCACAAGTGGCGGCGTCCTATCTTTTGCCGGCGACGGTGATGCCACGCTTTGGCGCGGATTCCGGCTTCGGGCTTCTATGCGCGCTGTCGTTGGTGGGCATCGCAGTGGCGTTCTTGATTGGCAATGAGATTCAGGATGCGCCTCCGCACAAACCGGCCGCACAAGTCTGGACGCCCGCCGTGCTCATTGGATTGTGCGCGGTGATTCTTCAAAACGCGGCCAACGGCGCGGGTTGGGAATATCAAGCGCGCATTGGCGAGAACTTGCACTTCTCCGGAAAGTTGGTAGGGACCGCCATTGCCGCGGATCTGATCTTTCAGATTATTGGCACATTCGCGGTGGCGTGGATCGCGTGGCGTCTTCCTTTTCGCGTGGTGCTGCTCGGGAGCTGCTTCATCCAGGCCGGCATTCTGATCACGATGGGCATGGTTCACTCTCCTTTCGCTTACATCGCCATCTGCGCGCTTTTCGGGATGATGTGGCTGGGGGTGAATCCGTATCAGGTGAGTTTGCTGGTGGACCTGGATAAGACACGGCAAGTGGCGCTGCTGTTGGCTTCACTGCAATTGATGGGTTTCAGTACGGGTCCGCTGATCTGTTCGTTCTTCGTGAGTCCGGGCAATGTTGCGGGCGCGTTTTCGGTCGCGGCTGGGATGGTGCTGGTGGCTTTCGTGTTGTACGTTGTAGCGATCGTGGTGTCTCGCTAGTATTGTTCTATTATTGATTCGGCCGGTTCGACGCCGTATTCTTCTAGCAGGTTTCCAAAACCGAAACCGAAAGTTACCGGTTGCCGGGCCAGGGATTGATAGGTCAGTGTCGGAGAGACCGCGGGAATAAGGAATACCAGACTTCCGGCGGCTAGAAGTTCCGCATTCAACGGGTCAATTCCTCAGCCCGGTGGCCGGATGTAGTACCCTCAACGCTGTAACCCCATTTTAGAAAATCACGGAGAGCTATGACGAAGCTTGGAGTGTTCTTGTCGTTGATGATGGTCTCGGCTGTGTTGGGCCAGCACCAGTTTGAGGTGGTGACAGGCAAGGCGTTCGATTCGGCCATGCCCAAAGACTTTTATTTGGAAGGCAACGCCATCCCCACGGCGAAACGCAACGCGGTTCTGGTGCATTTGCCTTCCGGATCGCGCGCTTTGTTTTCGCTGATCGAGACGTCAGGTTATTCCGCCGACATTATTGCTAAGTACGTCGGCATGATTATCATGGAGGGTGACGTTTCTATTTGCGGGCAGAAGGTGAGCGTGGGGAGCTACGGCTTCGGATGGGCGCGGCCTGGCACGGGTGTGGACGAGCCGGGCAAGTTCTCGCTCTACAATCAGGCCGGAGGGAAAGTGACGGAGTGCGTTACTCCTCGCAATGCGAATCTCAAGCAGCCTAGGCCGTTGCAGGTGGTGGTGGGTGCGGCTGGAACGGCGAAGCTATATTACGGGAAGCACTACCTAGAATTGAAATAGAGCAAAAAAACGGGACACTTTTGCGAGTTCGATCCGTATAAGTACATATGGGCTCGTTCTGGCAAGACCTTCGTTACGGCGTTCGGACTCTCATAAAGGATCGCGCTTTTCTTTTCACTGCTGTATTGGCGCTCGCGCTTGGGATCGGATCAACCACCGCGATCTTCAGCGTGATAGACAACGTGCTGCTGGAGCCGTTTCCCTATACCGATGGCCAGCGACTGATGGCCATCATGATCCATGACAACAGCAGCAGCGACACGTTTGGGCGCGAGTTCTTTGAGCCGCCGGAGTTCCTGGATTATCAGGAGCAGAACCACGTGTTCGACCGAACGATTGGTCTGCACTCGGAAGGCGTGCTGATGACGGGGACGGGCGCGCCTGAATCGTTCCGGGGAGCCAGCGTGACTGGCAACACTTTCGAGTTTCTCGGCATTCCTGCTTTGGTGGGCCGTCCTCTGACGCCGGAGGATGCGAAACCCGGGGCCCCGCCCGCGTTTGTGCTGAGCTACAAGGTCTGGAAGAAGAAATTCGCGATGGAACGGAGCATCGTGGGCAAGACTTACACTTTGAATGGTCACCCAACCACGTTGGTCGGGATCATGCCCAAGCGGTTCGCATGGTGGGGCGCGGATCTGTGGCTCCCTACTTTTGTCAATCGCGCCGAATCAGGTCAACAGGCCAACTTCTTCTTCATGCTGGGTCATTTGAAGCCGGGATTTACGCCTAAGTCGGCTGGCCCGGATCTGGATATGCTCGGTCACCGGTTGGCCAAATTGTATCCGAAGAATTATCCGAAGCAGTTCGAAGTGAAGGCACAGCCGCTGGTGGACAACGTGGTAGGGAAATTCCGGAACACGCTGTATACGCTACTGGCCGCGGTGGGCTTGTTGTTGCTGATCGCATGTGCGAACGTAGCGAATCTGTTGCTGGCCAAGGCGACGGCACGCGACAAAGAATTTGCCGTGCGGGCTACGCTGGGCGCGGGGCGTTGGAGGCTGGTGCGCCAGTTGATGGTGGAAAGCGTGCTTGTGGCTTTGGCGGGCGCGGCAGCGGGTTGTTTTTTTGCTTGGGTGGAGTTGAAGGGCCTAATCGCGCTGTTGCCACAGTTCACGTTTCCAGACGAGGCCGATATCAGCATGAACGCTCCGGTATTGCTTGCCACTCTGGCGGCCGCGCT
Organism: Bryobacterales bacterium; assembly: GCA_003162425.1. GTDB lineage: Bacteria > Acidobacteriota > Terriglobia > Bryobacterales > Bryobacteraceae > Palsa-89. Next base: position 18,611 of record PMOK01000105.1, read on the forward strand.
TTTGACAGCGGTGCTTTTTGGACTAGCGCCCGCGCTGGGGGCTGCCGGCCGCGATCTGAACGAGGCGTTGAAGACCACCGGACGCGGCAACAGCGGATTCCGGCGGGGGCGTTTGCGCAATGCATTGATCGTCAGCGAAGTGGCGCTCTCGCTGGTGCTGCTGGCTGGAGCCGGCCTGCTGATGCGCAGCTTTTTCCTTCAGCGAAACGTGGATTTGGGCTTCCGTCCGGAGAAAGTGCTGACAGCTCAGATCCAACTGCCAGCGGAGCGCTATAAAACGCCGGAACAACAGACCCGCTTCCTACGCGATCTGCTGCCTCGGTTACAGGATCTGCCCGGTGTGACGGCGGCGTCAGGCGCTTTGGCTTTTCCACCGTTCGGCGGAATCAATACTGATTTCGACGTGGCGGGGAAGACTCATTCGGACACCTGGAAGGGTGATATGGTTCTGTGCAGCGCGCAGTTCTTCCAGACTATCGGGACGCGGCTGATGGGCGGGAGGCTGCTCTCGGAAGAAGACGTGGCTGGCATGCGGAAGGTAGCGGTGGTGAACCAGACCTTTGCGTCGAAATATTTTCCGGGCCAGAGTCCAATTGGCAGACAGGTGAAGTTGGCGGGGCTGGAGAAGGCTCCGACGCCGGTGGCAAGTCCGTGGTTTGAGATCATCGGAGTTGTTTCCGACGTCAAGAATGACGGCCTTCGCAAGGCCGTGCAGCCGGAGGCTTACGCGCCTTATTCGTTTTCGAGCTACGGCGGGTACGTGCTTTTCCTGCGGAGTGCCGGCAATCCGTCCGCGCTGGTGAAAACTATGGATGATCAGATCTGGGCCATGGACCGGAACCTGGTGCCGCAGCAAACCGACACCATCCAGCAGTCGCTAGATCAATTCGAGTTTGCGCAGCCGAAATTCAGCCTCACGCTCTTTTCGGTATTCGCGGGAATCGGGCTGGTTCTGGTGAGTGTGGGAGTTTACAGCGTGATCTCTTACACGGTCTCGCAACAGAGCCACGAGATTGGGATACGGATGGCTTTGGGCGCCACTCCGGGGAATGTGCGCGGCCAAGTGATGATGGCGGGGCTACGGTATATCCTGATCGGCATAGCGGTTGGCTTGGCGCTTACGCTCGGGGTGGGGCGCGTGCTGGCCAGCGAGATCTGGGGGATCTCGGCGCACGATCCGTTGACGCTGGCGGGTGTGATTGCGCTGTTGACGTTGATTGGAATGCTGGCGTGTTATATACCGTCGCGGCGGGCTACGCGCGTGGATCCGTTGATTGCGCTGCGGTATGAGTGAAACCCGTTTCTCGTTTCTCGTTTCTCGTTGTTCGTTAAATACTGAGTAGGTGGGCGTGGACTGGGCCGTTGTTTAGCGTTGAGACAGCTTTGGCGTACCAGTGGAGTTGGCGCTTGTAGTGGGCTTGGTTGGCGGTGATGTCGGCGTCGGTTTTGAAATCGACGATTTGCCAGGTGCCTTGGTCTAAGAATGCAAGATCGATGATGCCTTCCAGGACTTTCTGATTTTCAAGTTTCAGGATGATGGGGAGTTCGCGGTGCAGGCGCTGGGCGCTTCGCGCTTTTGCTATGAGTGTGTGAGATAGGGCGGCCTCGGCGGCTTGGATGGCTTGCTCGATTTCTTCCGGATCCGCGCCTAATAGCCGGCCGTGAACTTGCGCTAGGGCCGCGATGGCTTCGCGATCGGCGTCGAGTGGGGCGTCGCGAAGAATGGTGTGGACCAGTGTGCCGAATCTTGGACCGGTGGGGCGCGTCGCTGCTTTGTCGATGGAGTGGATGGTTACTTCCACCGCGAAATCTTTGGGTGATTCGCTGGTTTCGGTGGCTGTGAAGATGTCGAACTGTTTGACTTGCGCGGTGGCGCTCACATGGTCGCGTTTTTGTTGCCAGGCGCGATAGTCGGCGAGGCTGGTGGATTCAGTTTCGGCGGGTGTGAGAATTTCGTCGCGCCGAAGTCCGAGATTGGCGGGCGGCGTAAGGTTCAGCGTGCGCGGATCCCACCAAACTACAGAGTGTATACCTTGCTGCGGCGAATGCAGACCTGGTTTGACGGAAGGTTCGTCGTTGAAGAAAAACGGACGATCGATCACGGACGCGTTGCCGAACTTGGGGCAGCCCGGAGCCGTGGTGGAGTTGCGGTAGCGATCCGGTGGCGGGTAGATGGCTTTGTTCAGCGGGCTGAGCCAGCCGTCCATTTCCTGATCGCCGACGGCTGGAACCACCAACAGATCGCGGGCGCGCGTGGCGGCAACGTAAGCCACGCGGACACCTTCGGCACGTTCGCGCAATCGTTCTTGCGGTTCGTGGTCGCGGAGTTCCCAAGGTGCGCAACGCAGCAGGCGAGTGGCGCAGAGACCGGCGCGTGCATCGACGAAACGGTCCGGATCGCCGGCCGCGATGTTAGCAGTCATGTCGGCCAGAATCACGATTGGAAACTCCAGACCCTTGGCGGAATGGACGGTCATCAGCCGCACACCTTCGGCGCCTTCCTCGAGCACCGGAGCCTCATGCGATTCCGCTTTTTCCGCTTGCGTCTCCAGCTCTTCGATGAAGCCGCGGAAAGAAATTCCACCCGAGAGCTCGAAAGCGCGGGCGAGATCGCCGACACGATAGACGTTGGCGAGCACCTGGTGTCCGGCGGGGCGCAGAGCGAATCCGGCGTGAGCGCGCGCTGATTCGAGCAGCGAGTTTACGGTGTCGGCGATGGGCCGGCGATTGCGCTGGCGGTGCAGAGAGGCGAGCAGGCTGAGAACATCCGCCACGGGTTGAAATTCGGGAGCTAGATTTTCCGGAATCGCACGGAAAGGATGCAAACGGCCGATCTCGTGGTGGAAGCGCAGCAGCAGATTATCGGGAATCGCGAATAGCGAGCCTTTGAGCGTGGCGAAGAGCGAAAGCTCGTCCTCTGGCCATTCGATAACGGTGAGCGCGACCCGCAGCGTTTCCACTTCCTCGCGGTTGTGAAAAGACTTCGAACCTACTAGGAGGTGCGGGATCTCACGGGATTCCAAGGCGCGAACATAGTCGCGCGTGATGTCGCGGCCGTAATTTGTGAAGCGGCGGAAGAGAATGCAGATTTGTTTTTCCGTTACCGGCAGGAGCTGTTCGGGATTCTCGGGGTCGCGGACTTTCCAACCGCTTTTTCGGACCAGCCACTCGACGAACGCCACGATAGTATCCGGCAGACAAGCGTCGATGGAAATCTTCGAGACGCGCTGGCTGCCGTAGGGCCGCGGAACCGGCAGAGCAATCAAATTGGGTTGGCCATCGATAGGTGGCGTGCTGCCATTGAGCGGAGAGTAAGCAGCTTGGCCGGCCTCGGCGTCGTCCTGCATTTCGGAATGAAAAGCGTTGTTGACGCAATGCTGGATGGGTTGCAAAGCACGGAAGCTGGTGGTTAGCTGCAGGGCGCCGACGCCGCGGGTGACCAGCGCATCGCGGATGGAGCGGTAGAGAACAACATCGGCGCGGCGGAATTTGTAGACGGATTGTTTGGGATCGCCCACCACGAAGAGTTTTCCTGGTTGAGGTGTGACGGCCAGCCAGTCGGACTGCTCGGGGTCGGCTGAAGCCAGCAGCAGCAGGATTTCGGCCTGCAACGGGTCGGTATCTTGAAATTCATCGATGAAGATGTGAGTGAAACGGTTTTGCAAGTAGCGGCGAACTTCGGCGTTACTGCGCACTAAGTCGCGCGCCAGGATCAGCAGGTCGAGAAAATCCAGCTTACCGGCGCGGCGTTTCCTGTCGTTGTAGCTTTCGACGAGCTCCCACATTTCACCGCGTAGCATGGCGGCGAGATCGGCGTCGGCGGCGGCCTGAAACTTTTCGAGATTATCGATCAGTTGCGCGCGGGCGGCCACCACTTGCTCGCGCGGTACGGACTCGGCAAAGAAGCCGGACCCTTTCTTGGTATCTCGCTTCAAATCGCGAAGGAGCTTGATCAGAAGGCTTTCAAGCGTGTCGTAATCACGCGTGCGCGTAGCAGCTTTTTCCGATCGTTCAATCCAGGTGATGAGGGCTTGCGCGGGCCGCAGCGACCGGACCAGGTTGTCGTTGAATTTGCGGCAACAGGAAGCGGCTTCGGCTACCAGCTTCACTTGCTCGACAAGTTGGTCGATTTGGGCGTTCCGGTCGAATGGTGGCTGGCGCCAGGCCGCGGGATGATCACGCCATTCTATTAATTTCCAAGCGGCATATTGGAGTTGCGTGATGGGTGGGCTGGCGTCAAAAGAGTCGCGCGCAGCCAGGCGCGCCAACGCGCGCCGCAATGCCGGAGCGCCTTCGGACAGCTTTTGTTGAAACCACGCGCGGAAGGCGCGCTCGAAGATACGCGAGGCTTGCTGTTCGGTTAGCTCTTCGAACGCCGGGTCGACCACCGCTTCCACGGGACGCTCGCGTAGGATCTGCGCGCAAAAAGAATGGATGGTGCCGATGGAGGCTTCCTCCAGGTGTTCGAGCGCGTTCTCGATATTGGCTCGCTCGGTGGAAGCGGCGGCCGTTTCACGCGCGCGATCCAGTTCCTGGCGGAGACGCAGCTTCAGTTCTCCGGCTGCCTTGTTGGTGAACGTTACCGCGACTATATGGCTGATGGTGGTGGCGCCGCTAGCGAGGACGCTCACGATGCGCGCGACCAGCTCCGTGGTTTTTCCCGTACCGGCCGAGGCTTCCACCAGCAGGCTTTCCGCGAGCGAAGTGCGGATGCGCTGGCGCGCGGAGCTATCGTCGAGTTGCGGATGAAGGGTGGGCGTCATGGCAGATTGCGAATATTGATAAGCGGCTCCAGGCGATCCGGCAGCTTGCGCTTGGAACGCTGCTCTTCATAGGGGCCGCAGACGGGGCGGTAATCGCAGACCACGCAGGCTCCGCTTTGTGGGGCGGCCGGCAGGAATCCGTCTTCCACGAATCGGCCGATGGTTTCGAGCACACGCGCGACGCGCTGGCGCGATTGGGTATCGAGAGGGATGCTCACGGTGGAGAAATCGCCACGCTGGGTGCAGAAGAAAAGGCTGCCAGATTCCACCGGCTGCCCGAGCAGTTGTTCGGCGGCCAGGGCGTATAGTAGCGGCTGGAGAATTGCGCCACCACCAACATATTGCGGGCGGTTCTGGGGCGCTTTGCCGGTTTTGTGATCGGTGACGCGCAGGATATCGCGCGTGGCGTGCTTTTCAATCAAGTCAATCGCGCCGCGCAGGCGGATGCCATCGAGAATGGTGGCTTCGTCAGTTGTACTTTGAGGGTCGCGGTGTGCGCCGGCAGCGAGGCCAAACGCGAACTCGAAGTGAAGCGGCAACCAGTCGGGCGGGGCGCTGGCCACTTGCTGTATCCAGCCGCGGAGATCGGTGCGGACATATTCGATTTCACTTTTCCAGACGCGCTGGATGGCGGGCGCGAGTTTTTCTTCGAATTCAGCGGCTACGCGATCGAGCACCTGGTCTGTGAGGTCCAGCGTTTTGGGCAGGCTGGCGGACGTGATGGGGAGCAGACCAGTCTCTTTCAGTTTGCGAAACAACTGGAATTGAACTTCGTGGAAGAGCGCGCCGCGAGTGAGCGGGTCCATTTGTTCGAGCGGCACGGGTGCTTCGCGCGGCCGGAATTGAAAGATACCTTGCAGCAGGAAGCGATAGGGACAGGCGGCGAAATGTTGTAGCGATGATGGCGAGTAGCTGCGCTGGGAGAAGCCGTGAGCTTCCAGAACTTTGAGTGTCGGGGCGTCGGGATCTACTAGGCCGTCGGCGGAAGTCCAACGATTGCGCCAGCGCCGACCGCGCGTGCGCAGCGAGCGGGCCAGGCTTTCATTCACTTCCATCAGGTAACGGGCGCTGCCTTTGGCGCTTTCGCTTGGCAGTTTGAGCGCGGCCTGGACTGAGGCGAGGTCGTACTCAGCATCGTCGATCGCAATAGCAGGGTCGGCAGGGGCTGGCCAATCGAGACGGGTGTGAGCGCTGGCGGCGGCTCGCTCCTTAAATTCGCGAAGAGAAGGGAGCCGGCCTTCAGCGGCGCGCAGGATTTCGAGCGCGTAGAAGGAGGGGACGCGCGGGCGGGCTTCGGTAACGTCCATGCGCGGGTAGGAGACAACGAGGTGTTGAGTGGCGGCCGCGGCGGCGGAACGGAGGAGCATGCGTTCGCGCGCGATGCGTTGATCTTGAGTATCTAGGAGGCAAGTCGGAGACTTGCCGTACGGGGATGCGGATGTCTCGAGGTCAGGTTGAGACTTACTGGGCTGGAGTTTGATGCGATGTTCGTCCAGCAGGAGCGGGTCTTCCAGGGCGCGACGCGGGAACAGGCCTTCGGCCAGGCCGGGGAGAAAGACCGCGTCGAAGGCGCGGCCGCGGGATTCATCGATAGAACCGACAAAGACCTGGCCGTAGCGCCGCCGCGGAGGATCGGTGCGGAGCGAACCCATTTTTTCCGAGAGCACGTCGTACACTTCTTCAAGCGTGGCTGGACCCACTTCGCCCATCGGCTTCAATTCACTCAGGACCGCGAGCACGGACTCGGGATAACGCAAGGCCATCTGGGCCAGCTCGGACAGGCGATCGAGCCATTCGCCCCAATGTGTAGTTTTGGGCAGCGAGCCGAGGATGTCGATCAAAGGGAGCGCGAAATGTTCCAGGCGCGTGAGTTGATCGATGCGGCGATCAATGTGGGGGCGATGCGATTGGTCTTCTTTATCGAGGTCGCGGAGCTGGGCCTGAAGTTCAGCGCGGAGTCCACGCAGGCGGCGCGCCCAGCGATGGTGCCCGCCGATGACGGCGGCATCCACCAGAAGTTTTTCCCAGCCGATGGGGACGGCGAGCGTGGTTTCGTCGGAAGAATCGGGAGGCGGGGTGGTGTCGGGACCGGGCGGTGCGCTGGGAAAATTGGCGAGGATTTCGTCGTCGGGTGGCACCCACTGCGGGACTGGTTTCATGGGCGCGCCGTTCTGATCGACGGGCGGGAGCTGTCCGAGGGACAAATACTCGGCGAAGCGCGAAGCGGAGCAGCCATCCGAGGCGCAGGCGAGCAGCGCGAGGAAAGCGCGTCCGGCGGGATCGGGCCGGGCCGCGCCTCGGCTGAAATAGCCTGGGATGGCGGCGCGGCGCAGAGCTTCCTCAAGCAGCGGCTGGTATTGTTCGACGTTGCGCAGGAGGATCGCGATGCGGTCAAACGGAGTGCCCTGCGCGGCGAGTGCGCGAATGCGGCGGGCGATTTCCACGCACTCCAGGCTTTCACCCGGCGCCGAAAACAGGAGATCGGAATCAGGGGGTGAGGCGGGTGGTTGCTCGGAAGAGAAGAGCCAGGTGCGGACGCGATCGAGTGTGGTGGTGGGCGTGGTTCGGTCAAGATCTTCGGGAGCGGTGTTCAGGACGGACGCTACGGATTGTTCTTCGCCGCTGATGGTGGTGGCCAGAACGTTGGGCGATTTTTCGATCAGCGCGGCGAGCAACTTGGCGTGGCTTTGCGATTCGACGGTGAGGTCCAGCAGAAGAATCGGGAGTCCGGTGAAACGACTCGCATTGGTGGCGGCTTCTTCCGCGGCGAAGCTGAGAAGCATCGGCAGATCTGCGAGCGATCTTTGTTCCAGCTCGTGCTCGTACAACTGCATCAGGTGCGCCAGGTCTTGGCCAGGTGGGCCGGTGGAGAGGAAGTCGCGCGCAGGGATGCTTTGAAGACGAAGCTCGGCGATGGTGTGGGCGAGAGCGCGCGGGAATCCGGGAGTCTGGGCGACCGGCGAGAAGTAGCCCAGCTTTTTGGCGCGATGCGCGGCATTCACGATGCGAGTGGCGATGGCTTCAATACCGAGGCGGCTGATTGGCGCTAGAGATCGGCGGCCCATGGGCTGTGCGGCGAGGTGGGCGGCGAGTTGGATCAAGGTGAATGCGTGGATGCCTTGGGAGCCGTGCTGGAACGCCGTGACGGCGAGTTCGTGGGCGGCGGCGCGTGTGGGAGCGAGGATCAGGATTTCGCATTGGCCGGCGTGGGTGGAAAGAAAGTTGGCGGCGCGCTCAAGGAGTTGGGAAGTGGAGCGGCAACGGAGGAGCGAGCGAGTGGCCACACACAATTATTGCTCGCTGCGCTCGCTTCGCTCACTTCGCTCACGGTTGCTGGTTTCTGGTTTCTGGTTAGTGATGTTGGTTGATGACATCAAGGTTATACTGCGAGCGGATGGTGCGGAGACCCCGGGCGGCTACGATCATTTCCAGTTTTCTGTTCGCGGCGACTGTGATCGCTGCGATTGTTGGATACGCCTTGCTGTTTCCTGGCGAATTGCTTGGGTGGTTGTCGCAGTTCAATAAGCCAGGGATTTACGCATTTGAGGAACTGGGGCGGCGGGCGGGACTCCTGCTGCTAATGCTTGCCTGCGGAACTGCGGCCGCCGCAATCGGCTTGCTGCGCGCCAGGAAGTGGGCCTGGTGGTTCGCTGTTGTATTGTTTGCTGTCAATGGTTGCGGAGACCTGCTGAGCTTCTTCATCACTAGGGACGCGCTCAGAAGCGGGTCGGGCGTCTTGATCTGCGCAATGTTTCTATTTGCGCTCAGCAAAGTCAAGAGTTACTTCAACGGGGGTAGGGGTGGCCGCGAAGAGTTGTGAAGGCGCGGTAGAGTTGTTCGGCCAGGATTACGCGGGCTAGTTCATGCGGGAAGGTTAACGCGGAGAGAGACAGTAGCAGGTCTCCGCGATCGCGCCAGGTTGCGGGCAGTCCTTCGGCGCCGCCGATAATGAAGATCAGGTCGCGCGATTCTTCTTCCGCCTTCGCAATTAGTTTTGTGAATTGAACGGAGTCGTGCGGTTTGCCGGCTGGATCCAGAAGAATCTTCTTGGCGGAGGAGTGTTTCGACCAAGGATCGAATCGGGCCGGCTGGATCTCGCGCATTTCCGTGTGGGCGTAGCGAGAGCAGCGCTTAATATATTCCTCCGCCATGCTGTTGGCATTTTGGTCGCGCGGTTTTCCGATGTAGTAGAGATAGAGTTTCACGCTTCCTGCGCCATCGGTGCCGAGCACCGACTCCCTCACGGTCGCGGCTTCCATGAGAAG
>PMOK01000278.1 GCA_003162425.1 Bryobacterales bacterium
GGGCACGCAGCTCACCATGCGTATGTTGGGCTCGGTGGGCCGTTTGGATCAGCACAGAATGCGTACCGGCCGTCTCACCGATGAAGACTGGCCGAAGCTCACGCACGCAGTGCAGAAAATGAGCGAGGCGCAAATCTTTATCGATGAAACGGGTGGTCTGAACCCGATGGAACTGCGCTCGCGCTCGCGCCGTCTGGCGCGGCAATGCGGCAAGCTGGGCCTGAGCATTGTGGATTATTTGCAGCTCATGTCCGGTTCCGGTTCTGCCGGTGAAAACCGCGCGACGGAAATTTCGGAAATCTCGCGTTCGCTCAAGAGTCTCGCCAAAGAACTGGATGTTCCCGTGATGGCGCTTTCGCAGTTGAACCGCGGGTTGGAGCAGCGTCCGAACAAGCGCCCGATCATGTCCGACTTGCGTGAATCCGGCGCTATCGAACAGGACGCGGACGTGATTCTTTTCATTTATCGTGACGAAGTCTACAACCCGGACAGCCCCGACAAAGGCACGGCTGAGATCATCATCGGTAAGCAGCGTAATGGGCCGATCGGTCCCATTCGACTCACGTTCCAAGGTCAATACACGAAGTTCGAGAATTTTGCCGGTGCGCAGAATTTCTACGGCGACTAGGGAACTTACCGGCGAACTTATTAGCGACGTGCACTCGATTTGACGTCCGTCAGGGTGCGGCGGTGGTCCCGCGAAGGTACAATGTGGCGGTTTTATGTCAGCGCCATTTTGAGCCACTTTCCGGGATTTTCATGTTCGGTCGATTCATGCCCACTGAGGGCAAATTTTTCGAAATCTTCAATGCGCACGCAAAGTGCATCGTTGACGCAAGTCACGAACTCGAACTGCTGATCGACAACATGGACCAGATGGAGGTCCATAAGCAGAACGTCCAGACTAACGAAAAACGTGCGGACAAGCTCACGCACGAAACCATCGATCTGCTGAACCAGACCTTCATCACGCCGCTCGATCCGGAGGACATACACTCGCTTTCTTCGCACTTGGATGACGTGCTGGACGGTATTGAGGACGCCGCCTATCGCATGGTGGCCTATCGAATGGAGCCCATTCCGCACATGGTGGTGGAGCTATGCAAGATCGTTTATTCTTGCGCCCAAGCCCTGGAACAGGCCTTTGTCGCACTGGAAACGAAGAAGCCGGTGCTGCCTTATTGCATTGAGGTGAATCGTCTGGAAGAAGTGGCCGACCAACTGGTTCGGGATGCGGTCAGCGAGCTGTTCCGGAGCGAGACCGATCCAATCAGGTTGCTGAAGTTGAAGGAAATCTACGAGTTTCTGGAACAGACCACAGACAACTGCGAAGACGTTGCCGACGCCTTGCAAAACGTAGTGGTGAAGAACTCCTGACGCATGGAATACTCACTCGCGCTGGTGGGCGCCATCGTTCTGGTGGCGCTCGCATTCGACTTCATCAACGGCTTTCATGATGCCGCCAATTCGATTGCGACCATTGTTTCCACGCGGGTTCTGACCCCTTTCTGGGCGGTGGTTTGGGCGGCATTCTTCAACTTCACCGCTGTGTTTCTATTTGGCACCGCAGTGGCCAGGACAGTTGGGGCCGGAATGGTGCACCTGGAGTTCGTGACACCCTGGGTGATTCTGGCCGGATTGGTGGGCGCCATCACCTGGGACCTGATCACTTGGTGGTTCGGGCTGCCCACCAGCTCATCACACGCGCTGCTGGGCGGATACGCGGGAGCAGCCATGGCGCACGTGGCCCGTCTCAAAGGCATTCAGCACTGCTTCGACGCTTTGATCGCCAGCGGCTGGACACTGACCCTGGTTTTCATTGTGGTGGCCCCGCTGATCGGCTTCGTTCTTGCGATGCTGCTGATGGTCGGCGTTTATTGGCTGTTCCGCGATTTCAATCCCAAGCGAATGGACAAATACTTCCGCAGGCTTCAGCTGGTATCCTCGGCGGCGCTGAGCGTGTCGCACGGGACCAATGATGCTCAGAAGACCATGGGCATCATTACCGCCGTACTGGTCAGCTCAAAGCATCTGACCAAGTTCGAGGTGCCTTTTTGGGTCCTGATGGCCTCCTACACTGTGATTGCTGCAGGCACTTTGTCGGGTGGCTGGCGAATCATACACACCATGGGAGCCCGGCTGACCAAGTTGAAGCCGCGCAGTGGATTCTGCGCAGAAACCGCGGCGGCCATTTCGATCATCTTCGCGGCCCACTTCATGCACCCGGCGCCGCCCGTCTCCACGACTCATGTTACGGCCGGTGCGATCGCGGGCGTGGGCTCCATCCAGCGCTTTAAGGCGGTCCGCTGGGGAATCGCGACCAACATCTTTTGGGCTTGGATATTGACTATCCCGGCGTCGGCGTTGGTGGGCTGGATTTCACTGACCGTTTTTCACCTGTTCATACCTGGTCTGTGACGTTGGTGTGAGAGTTTCCGGACTCGCCCGTCACTATAACAAATTAACCTGTTTGTAACATTGCGTTCATTACACGGTAATACCTGAGCCGCTATTGTCTAAAAGAACCGAGCCTCGGCCGGATAAGGGTCGATTGCCGCGAAGAATTGCAATTTTAACCTGTAAAATCAGATGAGGAGATCAGGAACATGACAATAAGAAGCTTGGCGCGTCTGGGGACGCTGGCCGGCCTGGCGCTGGGTCTGATGGGCGTGTCGTTCGCCCAGGATAAGAGTGCTGATGATGTCGCCCAACTAAAAGCGCAGTTGGCGCAGCAACAGAAGCAGATTGAAGAACTTACGCGCAGGCTGGACGCATTGTCGAAGCCCGAGCAACCAGGGCGCACGGAAGCCTCCGCACAAGGTAATGCCGCCGGTCCGCGGACGCTCGATCCGGCCACGCGGCCGTTAGTTGCCAGCACGACACCCATATTTCCTAACACGCCGCCGCCGACGCCTATCACCATAACGCCGCCCTCGCAGGCGACTATGAGCGACACATCCAATCCGCTGCAGTTCAAGCTGGGTGACGCCTATTTCACGCCAGTCGGATTTATGGATATGACGTCCGTTACGCGGTCGACAAATACCGGATCGGGCATCGGCACGAACTTTGGCAGTATTCCCTACGGCAACACGCAAACGGGAAGCATAGGGGAATCGCGGTTGAGCATACAGAACTCGCGGATCGGCATGCGCGTCGATACGGGCTTCAATGACTACAAGGTCATGGGATATTGGGAGTCTGACTTTTTGGGCCAGCTCGGAAACCCGCCTAATGGCGGTATCGCCGTGACCAGCAACTCATACGTCTTCCGCATGAGGCTGTACTGGGTGGACGTCCAGAAAAACGGCTGGGAATTTCTGGCCGGCCAATCCTGGAGTCTTGCGACGCCCAACCGGAGAGGCGTCTCCCCGTTACCGGGCGATGTTTTCTTTTCCCAAGACATGGACGTGAATTACCAATTGGGCTTAACTTGGAGCCGTGTTCCTGGTTTCCGTGGCGCTTACCATTTCGGGGATAAAGCGGTTTTCGCCCTCGCCTTGGAAAACTCGGAGCCATACGTTGGCGGAGGCAACGGTGGTAGCGCGATCGTAGGTCCCGCGGCCTTCGCGAGCATCCTCGGAACACAGGTGAACAATGGATCGAGCGTTATTTCGGCATCCGCGCTGCATCCGGATATCATCGCGAAGTTGGCCTTGGATCCGAGCCCAAAAGCTCACTTTGAATTCGTGGGCTTGGAGACCACGAGTCGAATCGCGAGTCCGTTCAGCGCTACTGCTCCTGTCCAGACCTTCACCAAGGCTGGCATCGGAGGGGAGTTCAACTTCAACTTCGAGTTGTTCAAGGGTTTCCGGCTCATTGACAATAATTACTGGAGCGATGGCGCCGGCCGTTACATTTTCGGACAGGCTCCGGATTTCATCATCCAGGCCAACGGAAACCTCTCGCTGGTGCACTCCGCATCCACTGTGGCGGGCTTTGAAGCGACTGCCGGAAAGACGATGTTCTACGGTTACTACGGCGGCGTTTACATTCGCAAGGATACGGCAATAGATACCAACGGAAAACTGATCGGATACGGCCCGCTCTCGAACGACGGGCAGAATCGATCGATCCAGGAAATTACCTTCGGCACCAACACCACGCTCGCAAAGAATCCGAGGTGGGGCGCTCTGAACCTGATCCTCCAGTACTCGTATCTGCAACGGAATCCCTGGCTGGTGACCGGTACTTCGCCCACCAACGCAAATCTGAGCATGGGATTCATCGATCTACGATATACGCTGCCCGGCGCCGCGCCCGCAGCAAAATAGCCTCAAGTTACGAACCGCATTGGATGATCGCCGGCCCCGGAAACGGGCGCCGGCCTTTTTTTCTACGGCCGGCAATTGCTACGATTAGCTGAACGAAATGTCACGACAACTAATACGATACTCGTTGGTTTATTTCATTTTTTGTGCGGCTGGTTCGCGTGGCCAAAATGTTTCCTTTGACTTCCGCAAGGTTATTCAGGATGTCGCGGCCAAGTGCGAGTCGGCTACCGAATACGCCTTTGAAGGAGACATGGAAGTAGCCGGACAGAATGGGTCTCAGCCTGGGAAGCTTTTGGCGAAGGCCAGAGTAACATACGCAGTCGCGGCGTCCGGCAAGTATTTTCTACGCGTCGAAGGCATAAACAAAGACGAATATGTTCTGGTTTCCGATGGTCAAAAGAGCTGGGCGTACGTGCCGAAACTCAAACAGTACACGGCGGAAGAAGCAGCCGCTGTGGTCAGCGGGGACGATGAAGACGAAGAGGACTCGAGTGGAAGCGGGTCTGATCAAGAGCACGATTTGACAGAGACGTTCGTCCATCTTGTGATTCCAACCCTCGCGGGGATGGCGAAGACTGCCGCAATCGCCGACTCGAACGGATACGGGGACGTGAAGTTTGAGGGCAAGAAGGAAAAGTGGCCGGTGGTGCGAGTAGTGTCGCGGGAGGATAAACAGCAAGGCAGGAACCGTGTGGATCTGACGGTTGACCCGGCCACGTTGAACATCGGCCGCATGCTATGGGCGAACTCCAGAGTTTCGAACCATCAGAAGGTTCTGATCCAAATGACGATGAACTTCACTAGCTTTCGCGTGGGCGAGAAGCTACCGGATTCCACCTTCGTCTTCGAGCCGCCGAAGAAAGCAAAGCTGGTGGACACGGTTCCGATTCCGGGGCAGACCGGATCGTTCCTGCTGAGCCATCCAGCGCCGGATTTCGAGCTAAAGACACTGGATGGAGAACGGATCCGTCTCTCGGAGTTGCGCGGTCATCCGGTGCTGTTGAGCTTCTGGGCAACCTGGTGCGGCCCTTGCCGGCGCGAACTCCCTGAATTAGCCAAGATTCATACGGCATTCAAGGATAAAGGCCTGCTGGTCTTCGGCGTGAACGACGAGGGCAAGGGCACGGCCCGGGGCTACGTGAATAAAGCCGAACTGCCGTTTGACACGCTCGACGATTCCGGTATGAAGGTGAACCGCATGTATAGGGTACACAGCATCCCGAGCGTTTTTCTAATCGATGCAGATGGGAAAGTGGTGCGCTTCTTCAAAGGCGCGCACGACGAAGCTGCGCTGCGGGAGGCGTTGAAGAGCGTCGGGTTGTAGGTGGCTGGTTGCTGGTCGCTGGTTGCTGGTTGCTGGTCACTAGTGGGCTGTCGGCGAAAG
>PMOK01000178.1 GCA_003162425.1 Bryobacterales bacterium
CCGTCGCGGTCGAAATCGCCATAGGCTGCGCCACGGCCGACTTTGGGAGCTGCGAAATCCGTGCCGGCTTCCTTGGCTACGTCGCGAAATGCGCCGCGGCCGTCGTTCAGGAATAGGTGCGGAGGCTGCGCGTAGCCGATGTTGCTTTTGATATTCCGGACGGTTTCATCGATGTGGCCGTTGACAGCCAGCAGGTCGAGCCGGCCGTCGAGATTAACGTCCAGGAAAATGCAGCCGAAGCCGAGACTCGCGCGCGAGGCCTGCGCGATGCCGGTTTTGAAGGCTGCGTCTGAATAAGTTCCGTTGGAATTCGGGCGATACAGCGCGATCATTTCGTTGTCGAAATTGGTGATAGCGATGCCCGGAGTGCCGGAGTTGTCGAAATCGGCAACGTCGATGCCCATACCGGCGCGCGGCCTGCCATCTTCGCTGAAGGCGACGCCGGCGCGAACGGCAATGTCGTCGAAGGCGCCGTTTCGCTGGTTGCGATAAAGCTTGTTGGATTGCGTATCGTTGGCTACCAGCAGATCCGGCCATCCGTCGCGATCGGTATCGAGCATCGCGACGCCCAGTGATTTCGACGTCGCATCGAAAATGCCGCTCTTGGCCGTGACGTCTTCGAAAGTGCCATCGCCGCGGTTGCGAAACAGCCAGCAAGTGGACCCACGATAGGCTTCCGGCGTGCAGTAGGATTTGTGGGTGCCGTCGACGGTGCAGAAGATATCGTGCTCTGGCGACCATTTCACGTAGTTGCATACGAAAAGATCGAGCAGGCCGTCACGATCGTAATCGAACCAGAGCGCGGAGGTGCTGAAGGAACTGCGGCCGCCGAGCCCGGCTTTTTCCGTCACGTCGACGAAGTGGCCTTTGCCTGTGTTCTGAAACAAACGGTTCTGCCCTACGGCGGTGATGAGAATATCCGGAAAGCCGTCATTGTTGTAATCCGCGACGGCCACACCCATGCCGTACAGCTCGACGGCCAGGCCAGCTTCGTGGGTTACATTTCGAAATGTTCCGTTGCGGTTATTGCGATAGAGCTGGAGGGTGGTGGATCGGCGCTTGTGACCCGGCCAATCCATTCCGTTAATCAGCAGAATATCCAGCCAGCCGTCGCCATCGTAATCGAGAAACGCGCAGCCTGAGCCGAGGGTTTCCGGGAGATATTTCTGGCCAAAGGCTCCGGTGTTATGACGGAAGTCGATGCCGGCGGAAGCTGTGACGTTCGCCAATCGGAACCCCAGATCGGACGCCGGGGCGGGAAGGGGTAAGGCGCCTAATATAAAACTCCGGCGATTCACGCGATGCTCGCCAAGCCGTGCTGTATGGCGTACACCACCAGCGCGGCGGTGTTGTGAATATCGAGCGCCTGCATGATATTGGCCCGATGCACGGAAACCGTGTTCGCGCTGAGGCCCAGCACCGCGGCGATCTCTTTGTTGGATTTTCCATGCACGATCAACTGTAAAATTTCCAATTCGCGCGTGGTCAAGGTAGGCTTGGCAGGCTCGTCCGCCAGGCGCCCCAGCCGCGGATCCAACACCAGTTCGCCGGACGCGACCTGCTTTACCGCACCGATCAGTTCCAGGTCTACGGCGTTCTTCAACAGATAACCTCGAGCGCCAGCATCGAGACAGGTGCGAACGTAACTTGGTTCGGAGTGCATACTGAGCATCAGGATCTTGGTATGCGGGGCGGACTTGAGAATCATGCGCGTGGCCACCGCGCCATTCATGCTGGGCAGCGCGAAATCCATCACAACCACGTCGGGGCGAAGTTCGAGCGCTTTCTCGACGGCTTCGTTGCCATCGCTGGCCTCGCCCACCACGGCGATTTCCGGATCGTCCTCGAGCATGCGACGGAAACCCCGGCGTACCAGGCTATGATCGTCCACCAACAGGACCTTGATGTTAGGAGGGATGCTAGGAGGCGGCATGGGTCTCCTCCACACTCAGCGGTACGGTGAGCCGGACTATAGCGCCGCCTCCGGTCCGCGGAAGAAATTCGATCTGTCCGTTCACGAGCTCGGCTCTTTCTCGCATGGAAATCAATCCCATTCCTTGATTCTCCTTCACTGGCGGGAATCCTACACCATGGTCTTCCACTTCGAGCACCACCGTTTCGGGATGGTAGCGCAGCCGTACTTCGGCCTGGGCCGATTTCGAATGGCGCGCGACGTTGGTCAAAGCTTCCTGCAAAACCCGATAGAGGTGGATGGCCACATCGCGGTCGACAGTTCGGCTGGATCCGCACTTCTCATATCGTATTTCGATTCCGTGCTGTTTCTCAAATCCAGGGAGATAGACGCTGAGTGCGCCTTCGAAACCGGCGTCGTCGAGAACCACCGGATGCAGCGCCTGCGAGAGCGCGCGGACCTTGTCGAGTGTGGCCTGCACAATGTCGCGCACCTCTTCGAAATCGGCGCGTAGGGCGGAGTCTACGCTCGGGATACGGCGGCCGGCGCGCTGGAGCATGGCGCCGATGGCGGTGAGGATCTGGCCAAAGTCGTCGTGCAATTCACGCGCGATATATCGAAAGGTGTTTTCCTGAATCGAGATGAGTTGCTGCGCGAGCTCGCTACGCCGTTGGGAGAGCGCGGCCACCTGTTCGAACATCTTACGGTTGTACCGTACCAGAAACAGGCTGGTGGCGACGATCAGCACCAGCATGGCGGCGAGAAACAGATACGCATTCCGTTCCACGCGGGCGTGAATCTGCTGAGCTTCGGCTGCCGCCCGTTGTTCGTTGGCATTGTTCTCGACGAGCAAGCGAGCCACCGCGTTGCTCAATCCTTCTTGACGAGCCTGGAGTGAGAGGCGAATGCGAGTGCGCGCTTCCTGCTCCTGGCCGCCGGCGGCGAGGGCGAAGATACGATCCAGTGCATCCCAGAACTGAGTTACCGAAACCGCGAGATAACGACGTTGATCGGCGGTGGCGGGTGAGATTTTTTCCTCGCGCGCGAGGGCATCATCCAGGTCGCCGCGGATTCGTTTGAATTGGGGTTGCCAGGCCGTGAGTGGATATGGTTCGCTCTGTTCCAGCATGTCGCGCATGGCCAGGGCAAGCGAATTGAGATTGTTCTGGATGCGCAGCAGGAGTAGGGAATCGGTGCGGTTGCGATCGATGGTTTCGGTTTGCAAGCGGCGCAGGCTGCGTAGCTGCAGGATGGTGTAGCTGGAGTAGACGGCGACGGCGGAGAGAGTGACGGCCAAGCCTGCGAGTAACCCGATGGTGGGGGAGCGGCGGGATGGCATGGCTTGTTTTTATTATCTGCTGTTGTTGGTGGCTGGTTGCTGGTGGCTGGGGGCTGGGGACTGGTGGCTGCTGACTTCGGGCTGTCGCTAGGAACCGGAATAGAATTGCCGGTGTCTAAAGCAGTGCGATCCATTGCAGCGTTCTGGCAGGCCTTGAAATGCTTCTGACGCAATCTATTGCACGAAAGGTGGTCAGTTGGCTCTTCGTAGCGTTGGGCACATTGCCTGGCATTTACGGCCTTGTGATGTGCGGGCTGAATTGGGTTCCTGAGAACCATCGCCGGCCGGATTGGCTTACGCTTTGCCTTCAGGCTGCCGGGCTGGCGATTCTCGGACTGGTTTTTCTAATCGCTTCTTTTGCAGCGCTCCGGCGTCGGCGCCGGGCCGGGCTCGCCTTACTGGTTGCTGCGCCAATTGCTGTCTTCGGTCTGGCTTTCACGGACGCGTATTTTGGGGTACCATTTCGCGGATACGATTGGCAATCGCCAAGCCTTCTGATGGCCATGTTTTTTGTGTGCGCTATCTTCCTCCCGTTCTGTGCGCTGCTTCTGGCGGCTCGGACGCGGAAGAGAGCGATCTATCTGTTTCTGGTCTTGGCCTTGTGCTCAGGGATCTTTTTCTGGTCCTGCTCATGGACTGAGGTGATTCTTCCGAGGCTGACGCCGTTTGCGGGCTCTTCCTGGTTTTTGGCGCGTTTTGGTTGGGAACAGACAAGCTTGGCTGGCCGCCTCTGGTTGCGGCGTGGCCGAAATCCCTCGGGACGCGGATTGTGGCAATTTCCGTTGGAAGTCTCATGGTCGGGACGCTGGTGCTGGCTGGAACATTCGTATTGAGCGCGAGGTCATCCTACCCATGGGTTTCCGACTGCGGGGAGAGTCCTCTTTTTGCGCGGCCGTTGAATTCCGAACATGCCGTCTTCACGGCACGGGCGATTCGCGTGGGACACGCCACCAAGATTTCCGGACGGTGGGCAGGCCCTTGGGCTATTGGAGTTGTCCAGGAGCGGTTTTGGGGGTTGCCGTGGTGGGCGCCGCCGGTGGTACTTCTCACCACTCATCCATTCCTGGAAGGGGAGACATATTTTGTTGACGGGAAGCGTGGCCGTCTGCTATTGACTCGCTTTCTGCCGATTGTGGAGGCGGGGTGGTGTACTCGCACCAGGCCGGTCGCTGATTCAGCCGTCGAGCTGCGATTGCTGCGAGAAGCCCCGTCCGCGAACGAAGTGCGCATTATTGGGATAGTGCACAATCCCCGGCGTTCAGAGGAGTTGCGGTGGGAGCGCGCGCGCCCAGCGAATTTGGAGGGAATGTCAAGGGCCGAGATCGACGCTCTCGAAGAACACGAAAGGTACAGGGTTGTGGCGATGCACGATGTTTCACATGTGATCCCCGGCGCTAGAATCCGCGTCACCCGGCCATCGGGAGAGACGATCGTTACTGCGAATGCGAAAGGCATTTATGAAGTGGCCGGTCGGGTCGCGGATGATTACACGTTGGAGTTGTTGGACGTGCCCCGGACCCGGCGTACGGTGCCGTATAAGGTGGAAAAGAAGGAACTCATCCAGAAAAGACTGTTCTGGTTGGACCTGGATATCTTCTGGAATGGAGGCATCGAAGGCAGAGTTAGGGATGTATCTGGCGGTCCGGTACAGGCCTTGCTGGATTTGAGGAGCACAGATGGATATCTTAGCGGGGGTACTGTGCGGACTGACGAGAGCGGCGTCTTTCGTGTCGGGGCGCTGCCTCCCAACCGCTATATCTTGAGTATAAGTCCCTACGGGCCGCGCGACTTTTCTCCCTACACTTTGCTGTACTATCCGTCTTCGACGAGCCTGGAGGGCGCGCGGATTTTCGAAATTGCAGAAGGCCAGCAGATCGGCCATGTAGATTTTGCGGTGAGGCGTTTGCCGAAACTGAAACTGCAGGCTCGGGTCACGTGGCCCGACGGACAGGCGGAGGTAGACACTGAAATTTGTATCGCGTACCCGCCGACGGATAGCCTATGTTCCGGGACTACCGATGGCAACGGGGTCGCCGATGTCGAAGTGTTTGGGCGGTCGCGCATTCGAGCCTGGGCGCAAAAGTTCGTCGATGCGGGACCGGAGGGCTATTGGATGCACTACGGCGATGAGGTTGAGCTGGACACCGACAAGCTGCCCCAGCGTCTGGATCTGGTGATGTCTTCCAGGAGGCGCTTTTTTCGCAAGCCTTGAGGACATCGAGTTTTTGGACCGTCGCCTTGCTGACGCGCTGGCTGCCCTTCAGTCACTGCCAATTGGGGAACGGGTTGGTTCGGCCACTTTGGCTCGCGCGAATCAGGTCGGGGACGCGTTTGCGGCGCGACATCAGCTTGGTCAGCAAGTTTTCAAGAGCTGATTGGTCGTCCTGGAGCCACTCTGGTGGAATTTGTTTGAGGGCCTGATCGACGATCTCCTCGGGGAAATGCACCACCTGGCCGAGCCATGGCTCGAAATCGTCGAAGGAGCGGACGTTGGTGTAGACGCTGGGGCGAAAGTAGAGACCCTGGAGCGGGGAATCGGTGAAGGTCCAGTGCGGGCCGTCGAAAACGTAGCCGTGGTCCATCATGTGGGCGACGAAGCCTTGGCGTTCGGATGTCAAGCGCTGTTGCAGGCGCGCCCGGAAGAAAATGGATTGCCTAGCGTCGGCATTTCCAATCCATTTGTCGAATACCAGCGCGCCCAGGAATTCGTTCCGATTGACGACCTTGTCCAGCAGCAGGTCGGGAACGAAATCGTAAACCATCACTTTGGCGGGATTTCCCGGATATCTGGATCCGAAGTGCCAGCCGGGCTCGATGGCTTGGCGGCGGGAGCCGAGTTGAATGTGAATGTCGGCGTTAGCAGCCAGGAAATCGGCGGGCAAGTCGACGATGGCGGTCTCGGGCGTGGAGATTTGCAGGTAGTTGAGAAAGGCGGAGCCGATCCATTCGTTGACCAGGATCCGCCGATGCTGGGGATTATTGCGGAACTTGACGACGTAGAAATGGCCATCGTCGCACTCGATCAGGTGGGCCTGCGCTCCACCGCGCATTTTTCGGATAAGACGCCTGGCAAGGACGGGCATCGTTCAAAGGACGAATGCTTCATTCTAGCGAGTCCCCTTGCTGATGCGCGCGCCTACTTTGTGAGAGTTGGTACTATTCAGGAGTGAAAACGCTGGTTCTGCTTCTTTTATTCGTCCTTACTCTGGCGGCGCAAGTGGATCCTTCCTATCAGGTTCGATCGCTGCGCGTTGAGGTGCTCTCCACCATGCTGACTTCCGATGAGGGGATTGGGGAGTGGGGCTTTTCCGCGGTAGTGGAGGCCGATGGGCATCGCATCCTGTTCGATACCGGGGCGCGCCCCAACACGGTGCTGAACAATGCCAAAGAGCTGGGTGTTGACCTCGGGAACATCACCGACGTGGTGCTCAGCCACAATCATTCCGATCACACCGGCGGGCTGATGACGTTGCGGCGGGCCATTGCCGAGAAGAATCCGGCGGCGTTGTCCAAGGCCTACGTCGGCAAAGGCATTTTCGCAGCGCGGCGGAGCGATCAGGGCAAAGCGCTCGAATTCATGGCTACCACCCGGCGCGATTACGAAGCTTCGGGCGGGCATTTCGTCGAATACGATCGTCCGGTGGAGCTATGGAACGGTATTTGGCTCACGGGGCCTGTGCCGCGCAAGTATCCGGAGCGAAATTGGAGCGGAAAGACCCAAATCCAAACTCCGGAGGGATGGAAGGAGGACACCATTCCCGAGGACATGTCGCTGGTGATCAACACTGGTGAGGGGTTGGTGGTGGTGTCCGGCTGCGGGCACGCCGGGATCATCAATACGCTGGAGTACGCGCGCTCGATGGTCCGCAACGCGCCGATCCATGCGGCTATCGGGGGATTTCATCTCTACCAGTTGAACGACGAGAAATTGCAGTGGACCGCGGCTAAGCTGCGTGAGTTTGGGCTGGGGACTTTCCTAGGCGCTCACTGTACGGGAATTGAAGCGGTGTATCGCATCCGCGAGCTGACGGGCCTGGATCGCCGGCGATGTTCGGTGGGGGCAGTGGGCGCGGTATACGATTTGAACAAGGGATTAGATCCAGGATCGATCGCGCGGTGAGATGAAAGCGGGAGGTCTGGCCCTAACGGGCGCGCATATTCGTCTTGAACCCCTTGAACGCGGTCATGTGGATGGTTTAGTAGCTGCCGCTGCTCAAGACCCCTCTCTCTATCAATGGAGCCCGGCGCCGCAAGGCAAAGTGGAAACCCTCCGTTTCGTCGAGACTGCACGGGCTTGGCGGGATGCGGGGACTGCGGCGCCGTTTGCGATTGTCCGGGTGGCCGACGGCGTCACTTTCGGTTCGACGCGCTTTTGGAATCTGGAACGCTGGCCGTGGCATGCTTATGCTAACGCATGCCTTCGAAACATGGCAGGTGCTCCGCGTTTCGTTTCATACGGACGCACGAAACAAGCGTTCCGCCGCTGCGCTGGAACGTATTGGCGGGAGGTTCGAAGGAGTGCTCCGGGCTCATCGCATGGCGGCTGACTACATCGCTCGCGATTCGATGCGATATTCGATGCTGGCTGGGGAATGGCCGGATGTCAGGCGACGGTTGAACCAGCTAGTCAATCGGGTGTGATTGAGATCTCCAGACTTGCGCTACGCTGAAACCATGGCTGATGACACACAACAGATTTCCCTTGCCGCCCGGACGCGCGACGAGATTGCCTTAGAGATGATGAAATTCATCGCGGTGACGACTGGTCACGGAAAGGGCACGGGCGCCGCAGGTTTTACCGGAAAAACCACCAAGACGCCGGAAGAATACACAGACGCTCTACTGCAGTTATTCGAGCGGTGCCGGGCGGTAATTGGTAAGGAAAAAGACTGAAGCCGGGGCATTTGGGCAGGCGGGTTTGAGCGCTCGCCTGCCCGGACCGGAACTCTACTTCTTCTTCTTAGCGGCTTTCTTAGCTGCCTTCTTAGCGGCCTTCTTCCCAACCTTGGCCTTCTTGGCGGGCTTCTTGGCTTTCTTGGCAGGGGCTTTCTTGGCTTTCTTTGCCGGCGCCTTCTTTGCCGGCGCCTTTTTGGCTTTTTGGGGAGCTGCCCGCTTCACGGCGGCCTTCTTTACGGGTTTCTTCGCAGCTTTCTTTTTCGCCGGAGCCGGAGCTTTCTTCGGGGGAACTGCTGCCTTGGCTGGGGCGGCCTTGGGAGGCGCCTCGACTGGGGCCGGTTTTACCGTCGCTTTTTTCACCGGTTTTTTCTTCGGGGGCGCCTCGCTTGCGGGCGCCGGAGTGGGCGGCGGTGGGGGTGGTGGAGCATGCTCCGTCGTTGCTGGATGCGGTGGGGTTAACTCGTCCTCGTCTTCGTCTTCTGGTCCGTATTCGTTGACTCCCGGCTGAACGTCCAAGTGTTCTTCCTCGTACCCGAAGTCGTCCAAATCGTCGTCAGCGGCGAAGCGAAAGTTGTCAAACATTATTGAGGCCTCCTGTAGGGCTGAACCACACTTTAGAATAACCCGTTTTTTTCGGAAGGCAATAGCCAAACTGAGGACTTTTTTCTGACGGCCAAGCCGAAACTTAATTTGCGGTGGGGCGATGTTTGGTGGTCAAGGCCGCGGTCTTGTAGGGGCTGGCGGTGGAGGGGCGGGAGGCAACCGTGCGGTGTGAGACTTTGCGCTGCCGGGCGGCGGTGCTGGAGGGATGCGAGGAAGCGCGCTGCGGATAGCTGGCCGGAATCACAAGCAGGTCGCCAGCCTCGGGGACGCGCATCTTTTTGTTGACGGCGGAGATGGAACTTGCGGGCGTAGAATATCGATGCGCGATGGCGTCCAGAGTTTCACCATCAAGCACCCTGTGGACTCGCCAACTGGCCCGATGGCTGGCGGGGATGGTCTCCAGGGTGGTCCTTACGGCCGCCGATGTCCCCGGAGGGACCCGCAATTGATATCCGGCGGGAGCGACTAGCTTCAGGATGGCAGGATTGAGATCCTGGATTTCCGAGACCGGACGCTCGGTTGCATCGGCGATCAGCGCCAGGTGGGTGGGAGCGTCAATATCCACGCTGTCGTAGCGGACGGGCTCGTCCAGATCCAGGCCCTCCAGGTCGTAATCCTTGGGATTCTTGGCCATGATGGTCATGGCGAGAATCAGCGGAACGTAATTCGCGGTTTGCTTGGGCAGTACGTTCAACCGGCTCAACTCCCAGAAGTCGGCATAACCGGTGTGTTGGACGGCGTGCTCCACGCAGTATGGTCCGCAATTATAGGCGGCCATGGCCAGATACCAATCGCCGAAGGTGGCATACAAATCGTGCAAATGCCGGGCGGCGGCTCGGGTGGCTTTTTCCGGGTCCATGCGATCGTCGGAGGTTGGGGTTTGATTCAGGCCGTACTGGCGTCCGCGGAACTGCACGAATTGCCACATTCCAACGGCGCTCTTATAGGACTTTGCCCGGGGCAAGAAACCCGATTCAGCCTGCGCCAGAAAAATCAGCTCCTGCGGCACCCCTTCTTCATCCAGAATCCGCTGGATCAAGGACCTGTAGCGGCCGGCACGCCGGAGCCCGCCTACTAGCGTTTTGTGGCCGCGATCGGTCGAAAAATAATGGATGTAGCTTAAGACTGCATCATTCGCTTCGAGCGGCAACTGAGAGACGGTGGCGGCAATTTCCTCCTTCACTTTCGGGCGAAGGTTCGGGTCGGTGGGGAAGGTCAATTGGAGGATTTCGTCCAGCGGAGTTTTGTCGTAGACCACTTCGGGCTGGGTGGCGCCCGAACCGAGACCTTCCAGGTCGTACCGGTAAATGGTTTCGGCCATCTGATCCAGCCGACGCTCCAACCGTTGACGATCCGGGATGTTCTCTGGAGCCGACAATAGCGTGTCAATGGCGGTATCGAATTCACGCCGGGCCGCTGGGAGGTCGCCTTGCTGGTAGAGTTTCCGGCCGGCTTCGAAGTGTCCTTCGGCTTTGAAGATCCGCGCATCCGTTTCGGGAGGGCGGGGCGGCGTCGCCAAAGCTCGCTGGATGAGATTCGGTGTCTCGTTGGAGTAAAGACTAGACGCGATGGCTGGTGGTTCCTCGAAGGTGGATTCAACGGGAGCTGGGGTTGAAGGAAGGAACGATAATTTGAAAGCCTGGGATTTGCTGGAAACGCAACTTGCCAGCAGTAACGCCAGCGCGACGACGAGTGCTGATAGAGGGATAGAGGACCGGTGACTGCCCGTCATCGTTTTCCTTGTAATCGGATATTCAACGTCAAACTCTAAGACTCTATACTACTCGAAGTGGCACGTCAAGATCTGGGGCCCTTTTAGATAGTAAGATATCGCACACTTTTCGCACGACACCGACTCCCTTACGGTCGCGGTTCGGTAACCTCTAGCTCGGTACATGATATCGGGTGAATGCCGTATATCCTTTAGGTATGCGCTTGAGCATCCTTTGTGTGCTGGGCTCGTTGGCGCTGGTTGCGCAGGAAAAACCGGCGCGTGTTTCCGGACACGTGCGCCGCGCGGATACGGGAGAGCCGCTGGCGAAAGCGATTGTGACGTTGCATCCTCGGGATGAGGCTACAATGCAGGCGGGTCCGCGCGTGGTTTCCACGGGGGCCGATGGTGCGTTCGTGCTGGCCGACGTTGGTCCGGGGCTGTATGTGATCGAGGCGGAGCGGAACGGATTCGTGTCTAGGGATTTCGGGACGGAGCTGCTCACGGTTAGGGCCGGCGAAGATGCTTCCGATATCGAACTTAAGCTGGCCCCGGCTGCAGTGATCTCGGGTGTGGTGCTGGATCAGGATGATGAGCCGGTGCAGGACCTGTCTCTGATGGCGCTGCGGTTGAAATACCAGCGAGGCGGAAGACGGGAGCTATCGAGAGGACAATCGGCCGTCACGGACGATCAAGGCAAATTCCGGTTCTACGGCATGGGCGAGGGCCTTTACTACCTGCGGACAATGTTATCGGCTCCTTTGAAGAGGGGGCCCGAGAGGAGTTTGGAATATGGGGACACGTGGTATCCGGAAAACGCGTTCGACGAAGACAGCGAACCGTTGCGCGTGGGAGCTGGGGCGGATATCCGGGGCATTTGGATATCGGTGAGTCCGGAGCCGGCGTTTAGCATTACGGGCCGGGTGGAGGCCGACGCGAAGGACCTGGAGCACATGGAGATGGAGTGCATCAGATCGATTCCGTTCACCTTGACGTTCGGAACGAGTCAAGATTTCCAGGCGGACGGTTCCTTCAAAATTGAGGATCTCCAGGCGGGTGAATACGGCCTGAAGGTGGAATTGATGGGCGGGGAACGAATGCATTATTCGGGCTTTGCCAAGGTGCGGATCGTGGATCGAAATGTTCGCGTGAACATTCCGGTTGGTCACGCGGCGGAAGTGAGCGGGACCGTGACGGAAGAGGGAACGGATGTGCTGCCGAAGGGGCTTCAGGTATCGCTGTACGAGTCCGAGAGCATCGCCGTTTTTCTTTCTGATCTAGACAAGAGCGGAGCTTTCGACATCCGCGACATACCGCCGGGCAATTATCATTTTGGACTTTTCGGGTCTCACGGCGAAGACGAACGCTTTTTTCTGAAGCAGGTGCGATGTTCGGGCGTCGACTACACCACGCAAGCGGTGAAGCTGGACATCGGAGTTCCGGTGAGCGATTGCAGAATCCAGATCAGCAAGGAAATGGGCGTGGTGCGTGGCGAGGTGATGGATGGCGAGAAGGCGCGGCCGGGGATGGCTGTGGTTCTAATCCCGGAGTCGCGCGAGCTGCGGCGAATTCGACGCTACACATTGCGGGTGAAGACGGACGCGGGCGGGAAATTCGAGATCCCGAATGCGATCCCTGGGCGGTATTTGCTGTTCGTGCTTCCACCGAACGAGGATGGACGGGAGTTTGCACTCAACTTTGCGGATCGGAATCAGGGTGAGGCGCAGAGCGTGGAGGTGAAGGCCGGGGAGACGCAGGTGGTCAGACTGAAATCACTTGCGGCGCGATAGCTCCTCCTCTGAGCCGACGAACCCCCATGTTACCCAGACATTGCCTTTCGATACCTGTGCGAAATATTCTTTGGCCTTGCTCGCGTCGCCATTGTAGAGGTACCAGTTGCCTAGCTGATAAGCGATGGTGTCGAAGCTTAGCTCGGATTCCGTATCAGTGGGCGGCTGAGGAAGAATCGCGGCTTCGGTCTTGAGGCCCTGGTAAAACCGGACGAGGTTGAAGTAGAACTCGGTGTGTCCGGGGTTCGACTGCATATCCGGCGGGATTTTCTCGAGCGCTTTCGCAGCTTCCTCTTTTTTGCCGGCGCGGCGCAGGGCGACGTAGCACCAGTTGGTGAAGTTCACCAGGCTGTCCTGCGCGGTGACCAGGCCGCGGCCTTTGCCGAATGCCTCGGCGGCGGGTGCGAACTCGCCCATGAAGTAGTGAGCCAGGCCCAGATGATAATAAGCCTCGGTCTGTTTGGGATCGAGATCGGCTGCGCGCTTTAGATCGTCGCGAGCTTGAGTGAACTGGCGTAGTGGTAGCTCGCGATGTCCGCGCTCGATCAGCAGGTCGACGTTGTTGGGGTCAATTTTGAGGCCGCGCGTGCAGGCTGCGACTGCTTCTTTGTCTTCCCAGACTGCAGCGTGCGCTTGCGCGAGCTTCAGGATCAGTTTGACATCGTTGGGATGTTCCGCCAGGGCTTTCTCCGCTGCCGCGACAACGCCTTTGTCGTCGGGGAGCGAATGGAATTCGCGGCCGAGCGGGGAGCGGAGCTCCAATCTTCCAGTTTGGGCGAGGAGACATGTGGACAGGGCAGCTAGGAAAATGGTGCGCATGGTCCAAGAATTATACACTGGGCAAGCCAGAGGCTTACCCTACGGGGACCAGACGTTCACACGATTGTGAACGCGGCACGCATGATTGCGTGCGCTTTCTTCAGTTCGAATTGAACCGACTTTTTGCCATCGAACGACACGTTATCAAAGTCCAGCTTGACGTGACCTTGGTCGACGCTCTCGAGCGAACCATGCAACGAATTGTCCGCGTCGCGATCCACTCGTACGATGACCCGCAATTTCCCGGCGATCGTGCCGTTCCACTCGCCTGTTATTACGGGTTGCTGGCAAAATAACGTGGAGCTCAGCAGGCACACTACGAGCAGACATCTTCGAAACATTTGTTGATCCTCTCTTTTTCTTGGGTCGAAAGTCTACCGAACCAGCCACATCCAGAGGCTGGCGAATCCTGCAGAGTACAAACCAGCAATTCCCACCTGCGTGCTGGCGAGATTTAGAGCATATCCGTTCGCAGTCCTTAATAGGAGCACGGGAAGCGACGGCCAGAAGCCCACCGGGCCCCGAGCTTTTTGGGCGGCTGGCAATAGCGGAAATTTGGCGGGCCTGGTCCGGCTGGCCACATTCAAATACGCCAAGCGGCTGCGCCATTCGAGACCGACAGCGACCATGGATAAGATACCGAAACCGATTATGGCGGCTAATCGAGCTGAACCGCCGACGATGAGGCTTACAACCAGCAACGGTTTTAACGAGAAAAGCAGTCGGACCAGGTCGCAAATGCCGGTGGTGAATCGGCGCAGGCTTTCCCGCCAGGCAAGATATTGCTCCACATTGTCCACTGGTGCGGCACCGCCGGAGCGAATCACTCCGCTCTTGATCAGGAGCAGGCCCCCTTGCGCGTACACATCGATCACCATCAAGCTGAGTAGGCGGCGCTCGATGGCGGGATCCTGTGTAGCAGGGAGAAAGGCCAACCACAGGGCAGCCGCGGATAGAGCCAGTATTATGCCCGCTTCCACCCGCCAGTCGGTATAGGCGGAAAGCGTGCGCGGTTCGAGTGAGAGCGCGACATTTGAAGTGGGTTGGCGCGCTTCCGGGTGTTCGAAGTGCCGCGTCCGATTCTCGGTGACGATGCGGGCCGCGTAGTAGTTGAATCGCGTAAACAGCGTGATTACCGTAACCGTCATGAGGATGTTGGCCGCGCTGAGGTGGCCCTTTAACCATAAGGCGACGAGAGTCAAGCCTTCGATTCCCCAGGGGATGAAGAGCCACCAGCGGTAGTTGCGCAATATGGCCGCGCCAGGACCCCGCAGAAAATCCGGCGCGACGGCCACGTCGAAAAACCATTCCGGCCCGCGTAGAAGAGGAGCGATCCAGCGTTCCTTGATTCTGGGAATCCGAAGTGCAATGGACGCGAGGTATAGCAAGACAATTTGGAGTTGGGTCACGATTTGGCTCCCTTGAGCAGGCTCCGCAATTCATCGCTGACCAGGCTGAGAATCTCGCCTCGCGGCATTCCCGCCAGCACCAATTCGGTGAGGGCGGTGCGGAGTGGCCGGCGCAGTTCGTCTTCGGAATGTTGGGCGCCCTTTTGAGCGGTGCTGCGCGATGCCACCGTCGCGCCTAGGCCACGTTTCACGATGATCAGCCCTTCACTCTGCAGGTCGCGGTACGCGGCAGCGATGGTGTTGAGATTGACGCCCAGGTCCGCCGCTACTTGGCGCACGGCCGGCAAGGGTTGACCCTCGCGAAGCTGGCCGCTGGCGATGAGCGCTTTGATGCCATCGGCGATTTGGCGATAGATAGCGCGCCGGTCGTTGATATCGATGCTCAGAAACACTGTATGGTGTATATATACGCTAGACGGGCGGGTTGTGTCAAGAGCGAGGTTCGAAGATTTAGGCCGCGGATGAACGCTGATGAACGTGGATAAGAAAGCTACCCTAGATCCAACACTGAGACTTCTGGGCGGCAGAAGGCGCGGACGTGTTTTGGTGAGCCTAGGCCGCGCGTGATGAAGAGTTGGCGGCCTTGCCAAGGGTAGAGGCCTGCGAGAAAGCGCTTGTCGGTGACGGGGGCCCAAAGTGGTGTGAGGCCTGGGATTCGTGCCTGGCCGCCATGCGTGTGGCCGCTGAGCATCAGATTCCACGAGTGCTTTTCGAGCCGCTGCTTGCCATCGGGATTGTGGCAGAGCACTACGGCCGGCGCTGATGCTGTGACTTTGGCGAAGGCGCGTTCCGGGTCCATCTCGCCGCTCCAAAAGTCCGCCACGCCAACCAGCGTGAGATCTCCTTCCACGGCTGCATCGTTGTGGAGCACTCGCACGCCGGCTGAAGCCAACAACTCACGCATGGGTTCGGTGGAGCGGTTGCCACCTGAGTGCGAGATCCAGGCTCCGCCATCATGATTTCCGAGCACCGCGTAAGTTGGGGCTGAATCCGCGGCGAGGCGCAACAAACGCAGCAAGCCGATGTAATCGAACCCCCTGGTGTAGCTGACGTAATCGCCGGTGAGGCAGATCAGATCGGGCTGTGCGGCGAGTCCAGCGCGAAAACCAGGTTCCAGATCGGCAGCGCCCATGCCGTCCGAGATATGGATATCCGAAATGTGCAGAATGCGCTTGGGGCGGATGCCGGGAATGCGGACGCGGGTATGAGTAAGTTCGAACCAGTTGGGTTCTACGAATCGGAACCAGGCGGCGAGCGCGGCTGAGGCGAGGGTGGCGAATAGTGATCGTCGGGTCACTATTACAGTATAGTACTTTTTATCGCAGAGTAATTTATGGTTGCACGATTATGGGGCACCGGAGCAAATACTCCAACGTGACATTCACAGTTTCGGACGTCGCGGAATCCGGAACAAATCGCCATTGCTTGGCTGCGGCTATTGCAGAGTCTTTGAGGACTGGGTTCCCTAAGACCACCGCGGCATCCTTGACTTCGCCCGTGGCCTGGTCGACGGTGAGACGCAGTTCCACCTTCCCTTGGATGCGCGCTTGCCTCGCCAACGGAGAGTAGTCGGGGGCGATGAATCGAGCGAATTGGTAGTTGTCGGGATTCAGTAACCGGGAAACATCTTTGCCTTCAGAGATACTGATTGGGCCAGGATAATGCTCTAACAACGCCCGAAAGGAAGGATCGCGCCAGTCTGTTGTGTTTCCTTTGACCGCAGCGGCCAATCCGGAGTCGTACCTTCCGGCACGCAATTCGGGAACTAATCTATTACCCGCTTGTTGCAGTGCCAGATCGGCCTGTTCGGAGCGGTTAAGAAAGATTTCTTTGGGTCCAAATACACGCTCGGCCACCTCAGAATAGAGATCCCATAGATGAGCCATCTCTGGATTGGCCGCTTTCAGGCGCTTCCAATTTACGCGCTCGATGGTCGGGAGAGTCATGGAAACAGGCCCACCCTCGCACTGAGCGACAACGCCGAAGCTGACGGTCTCCGTTGCAGAGGCGCGTTGGCGGTGCTTTCTCATCGCGGATTTCAGGGAGCCTGCCTTTAGTTCACATGGATTGTTGGTCTCTACGAGTTGGGCGGGCGTTGTATTGGGAACTCTCGTTTCCACGGCCTGCAGGGTTGTCAATGGACATGACACACTCCGCGGCGCAATTCGGACCCAACGAACTACGGAGTCCAGGCCCTCTTGCTTCACATCGAGGATCCGGTAATAGAACAACCCGCCGTTATCCGGGATGGACACAGCAACGATGTAAAACTCTGATGGTCCGGTTTGGTTCGCGCTCGCGGACAGGATTGACACTGCGCCGATTAGGAATAACCGCCTGAACATTGGCTGAAGTTTATCCTATTTGATCTTGCAGGGCGGCGAGCATGGCCGGATTGGCGCGCACGTCTTCTGACTCCAGCCATTCGGGCTCGATTTTTGCACCGGCCGCGACTAGGAGCATTACCACCTCGCGCTGCCGACCTTGGTTTCCGGCGGGCGGGTTCGACCAGCCGTGGATGGCCCAGCCTAGCGGTGGCGATTGGTATTTTTCATCCTTGAGATTCAGATCTGCGCCCGGGATTAGCCTTTCTGCCAGCCGATCCTCGCCGAGCAAAGCTGCCCAGTGGAGCGCGGTTTCGCCGAACAAGCCGCGCAGGTCGGGGTTGGCTCCGGCATCCAACAGCCTTAGCCCTACGTCTTCGGCTCCCAAGCTGGCGGCTCCAATGAGCGGCGTGTCGCCCTTGCCGTTTTTCTGGAAATTGAGATTCGCACCGGCTCGAATCAGCGCGTCGATGATCGGCAGTTCCTGGCCCCGTTGAAGTTTGCCCTCGAATAACATGTCGGAGACGTAGTGGAGCGGGTGGGTACTGACGCAGTCATTTACTCCCCAGCGGATCAGCATGTTGGCTTGCGATGGATCGTCCGAGAGAAGTTGGCGGAGGGCATCGGCATCGCCGTTCAGGATGGCTGTCTTCATATCCATTTCAAGTTACCAGCCAGGTGGCACGCCTTTGCCTGGGGCGGGAGGAGGCAGGTCGGGGCTCCAGCCTGGATCGGGCGCGGCGGGCGTGGGCTGGTCCGGTCCCAGGTTAGTCGCTGAGATTTTGGCGCGAACGAAATTTTCCGGAGGAACGGGCGAACTCGCCAAGCGGCGGAGCATGGCTAGTTGGCCAACGTGAGTCATGGTGTCGGCCAGCGGGCCTTGCAGCAGTTGCTCGGCCGAGATTTCGCGAAGAGGTTTTTCCTCGAGGAGACGTCCCAGATCTTCCAGTACATCGTGAAAACGCCGGATTTCCTGGTCGAACGTGGGTAGCTTTTCGGGTTGCCACACGCCGCCAAGAAAGTGAGTGCGGGCGTAGCCAATCAGGCCAGTCATGTGCCAGAGAAGTTCATGCGGCGTGCGCACGTTGGCGCCCGCGCGAAATTCCGCGAATGTAGCAGGTGCCACGCGCAAGGCCTTCTGAGTACGATATGCGATGGCCGCAAGGAAGTGTTTCAACAAAGCCCGTTGGGCATCCAGATTGGCGAGCATGGCGCCATGGTAGCTCGCGTGCGCTACGATTTCTACTGGATGGCGTTCATCACCATTTCCGGCGAACCAGCCACGCGGCATGAGGAGTTGGCCAGAATCGCGGCGCAACGGTTGAATTGCGAGCTGGTGACTGAAGCGCGACTAGGGGACATCATCGCATCCGAATTCGGCGCGGCTGAGGGCATTTCTGATAAAGCGTGGCCGCACCTGGCCCTTTCAATCCTCGCAAAACTGGGGACCGAGCATCATCTGGTGGTATCGAGTACGGGGGCCGAGCTGTTATTCCGCAACCTGCCTGGGATTCTGCGAGTTCACGTGACGGAGTCTGAATCGCGGCGTCTCGGCAATCTGATGGTGGATCGGCGTTTGGAGCGCGAGGAAGCGAAGGACCTGCTGCGGCGGATGGAAGCGGAACAGACCACTGTGCGTAAACACCGTTTCGGCCGCGCCGGCGCGCGATTTGAAAGCTACGACCTGGTGATGAACGGCGAGGCGCTGGGGACCGATCAGATGGCGGACGTACTGGAAGCGGCCGTGAAATCGAAAGGCATGCTGGAGGCGGGACTGTTTTCTTTGGCGGCGGAAGCTCAGTTGCAGTTCCAGGTGCGGCTGAAGTTGGCGCGATTCGGGATTGTGCCACCGGACCGGGTTCACCTGGAGCACAAGGAGTTTGGGCATCCGAGCGAACAGGTGTTCGCGAACCTGCTGGATTTCTACCGGATCGCATGGGAGTACGAGCCTCGCAGTTTTGCGCTGCAATGGGACAAAGACGGAAAGGTGCTGGAAGCGTTTACGCCGGATTTCTATCTCCCGGAGTTTGATCTCTACGTAGAGCTGACCACCATGAAGCAGGCCAACGTGACTAAGAAGAACCGGAAGATACGGTTGCTGCGCGCGATCTATCCGCACGTGAACATACAGGTGTTCTACCAGAAGGACGTGCGCGACCTGGTGATCAAGTACGGACTGCCGGAACGGCTGGCCCAATGAGTGAGCCATCTATTGAACGGATCTTGTTCACTGAGGAGCAGATCGATCAACGCGTGCGTCAAGTGGCTGCGGAAATATCCGCCAAGTATGAGGGCCGCGAGTTGAAGCTGATTGGAGTGCTGAAAGGATCGGTGTTTTTCCTGACCGCGCTGGCGCGGGAGATTACGGTACCTACTCGGTTGGATTTTCTTGCGATCTCGAGTTTCGCGAATCAGCGTGGAGGGCCCGGCATGGTGCGGATCGCCAAAGACCTGGACGATAGCATCGAGGGCGACGACGTGATCCTGGTGGAGGACATTGTGGACACCGGGTTCACCACGCGCTACCTGCTGCAGCATCTGGCGGGGCGAGGGCCGAATTCGCTCGCGCTATGCACGCTGCTGGATCGAACGCCGCGCAGGATTGTCCAGGTGCCGGTGGATTTTCGATGCTTTGAGATACCGGATCGGTTTGTGGTTGGGTTCGGGTTGGATCATAAGCAGCTGTATCGAAATTTGAAATATATTGCGGTGTTGAATTTGGATGAAGAGCGGGTCCGGGGGGACCCGCGCGGACCTGGGGGTCCGCCCCACTAGTGGGCTGTCGCTGCTGAATCTTTACTACTGCCTTGCATCGCCATGCGTGGCGCGAACACTCGTGTTNNCGCACTCCTGCGAACGCAGGGGAGCCCACTAATTATTCTTCGCGGAGGATTTCCAGGGGTTTTTGGCCTAGGATGCGGAAGCTGGCCATCCAACCGGCGGCATTTGCGATTAGCGCGGTTGCTAATACGGCTAGCAGGCTGGGCAGGAGGGGAAACGAGATTTCGGAATCCAGCATCCGCTTGAGCAGCAGGTTCGCGAAGCCGTTGGCCAGGAGAGCGCCCATGGTTCCGGCGACCGCTCCCAGGATCAGAAACTCTACCGAGAAGATGCGGCTGACGCGCCAACGGGTGGCGCCCAGCGTTTTTAGAATTACGACTTCCCGCATGCGGCGGAAACGCGTGCCGGCCACGCTCGAAGCGAGAATGATGGCCCCGGCGAGAATCGCAAACATGGAGATGAAGCGGATCACGAGAGCAATTTGATCCACTACGCCTTGGAAAGTTTGAAGCACATCCGCCATGTTCACCACCGTCACGGTTGGATATCGCTCGTAGAGGGCTTGCTGGAGCGCGGGAACAGCGGGCGGTTGCACGCGCAGAGCGCCGTAATAAATAACTGGGAAGCCGTCGAGTGCGCCGGTACTGAAGATGAACTCGACGCGGCTGGCCAGATGAATTTCATCGATGCGGTGGATGCAGGCCACGCGGGCGGACAACTCGCGGCCGGAGATGGTCCAGCGGGTCATGGCGCCGGGCTCGACGCCGAGTGTTTTCGCGGCTTCTTCTGATATGCAGATCTCGGGAGCCGCCGGCGGTTTGGATGAGTTCCACCACTTGCCGCGCAGCACTTCGACATTGCCGGACATGGCGGCGGCTGAGGTTACCGAGTGCGCATAGCGGAATCGTCTGGCCCAGCCTTTGAGTACCTTTTTCTGAATATCCTGGCCGTCCACTTCGATCAACTTGGCAGCGACGGTTCCGATCAGCTCGGCTGAGCCTTCGATACCGCGCTGCTGTTTTAGCAGCGAGAGAATCGCTTCACGATCCTTGGGCGAAATATCGATGAGGAAGACGTTGGGCATGCCGGGCGGGGCGGTCCGGTTCATTTGCGTGATCACGCCGCGCTCGACGAGATAAACGGTGAGGGTGAACATCACACCGATGCCGAGGGCCACTAATACGGTCTGCGCATGATTTCCGGGGCGATACAGATTTGCGATGCCGTGGCGGATGGAGGTGGGCAGATGGCGGCGGCTCAAGATCTTCAGGCCGCGCAGCATCAGCCATGCGATGCCAGATAAAACGGCGAGGCTGACTACGAGTGCGCCGGCGAAGTAAGCGCCAGTCCTCCAGATGTCCTGGGGAGATCCAGTGGCGAACGACATGGCGATGCCGGCGATGCCAATCACGATGACGACACCGGCCGCAATGGAAGGACGGGCCGCGGCGAGACGCGCTCGCCAGTCGCCCTTGGTTTCGGCCATTTCACGGCGCAAGATCAGGTTCGGACGAATACGCCGGATGCCCAATAACGGCGGCAGCGTGAAGAGGAGCGTGGCTAGCACGGCAATGCCGATGCCTTGCGCGGCGGTGATCAGGTCCCAGCGCGCGGAAGGCTCCAGTTGGAAGTAGCGCGCCAGAAATCCGGGAAAGATTCTTTGGATGGCGATGCCGAACGCTGCGCCTAAGAGACCACCGGCGAGACCCAGCGCGACGGTCTGGATTAAATAAATGCGCATCAAATGGACCGATCGCGCGCCCAGGCATTTCATGATGGCGATGGAATCCATGCGCTGCTGGATGTGGGCCTGCATCGCGGTTGCTACGCCGATGGCGCCGACGATGAGCGTGATCAGGCTCACCAAGCTGAGAAACGTAGTGGCGCGGCTGAGTCCCTGGGTGATGATGGGGTGCGTCTCGCGGAAGTCGGCGATCAGAGCTTCGGGGAATGCTTTTTTCAGGCGGTCGCGAACCACAGCGATGCCGGGTGAGTTGGGCTGGAGACGAAAGAGGAACCGTTCCGCGGCGCGGCTTCCAGGCATCATGAGACCGGTACGGTCCAGGCCGGCGCGAGTCATCATCACGCGGGGGCCGACGTTGAGGCTGCCGAGCATGCGGTCCGGCTCATACGTTACTTGTCCGATGATGCGAAAGGGTTGACCGCCGAGTTGGATGGTATCGCCGACCTTCAAGTGCAGGCGCAACAGCACGTCGTCAGAAACAGCGACTGTGTTGGAGGTGAGGGCGCTACGGAGCGATGCGGGCGGTGAGATGCGGATCTCGCCATAGAACGGATAGACAGTGGGGTCGACTGCCTTGATGGAGACCAGCATGGGGACATTCGCCTGGCTGCCGGATGCCATGGTGAGCGTCTCCGTGATCCAGGTGCGTTGAACGCCGTCTTTCGAGAGCGAATCCATGACGGCGGTTTGTTGAGGATTGGGCAATTCGAAGACGCGCAGCGAGAGGTCGGCTGCCATCAACGTGCGCGCCTGGCTCAAAAGCATTTCGTGGAAGGCGCGGCTGAATCCGCGGACGCCGGTGAGCGATCCGACACCGACGGCGACGGCGAGAATCACGAACAGAAATTTGAACGAAGACGAGCGGGCTTCACGCCAGGCGATTTTGAAGGCAGTGGACCAGCGGAAATTCATTAGTCTTGGACTACCAATCCGTCGCGGAGCGTGATCAAGCGGCTGGCGCGGCTGGAGAGAAGCGGATCGTGGGTGACCAGCACCAGCGTGGTTCCTTCGCGCTTGTTCAGCGAAATCAGCAGCTCTAGCACATGCTGGCCATTCTGGCTGTCGAGATTGCCGGTTGGTTCGTCGGCCAGCAGGATGGGCGGTCGCACCATGAACGCGCGAGCCAGAGCCACGCGCTGCTGTTCGCCTCCAGAGAGCTGGACCGGGTAATGCTCGCGCCGGTCGCCAAGCCCGACACTTTCCAGCAACTCGCGCGCGCGGGTACGGCCCGAGGATCCGTTGCCGCCGGTCAATTCGAAAGGCAGCAGGACGTTTTCTTCAGCCGTTAATGTGGGCAGCAGGTGATAGGACTGGAAGACGAAGCCGACCTTGCGTCCGCGCAGGAGCGCCATGCTATCTTCACTGAGCCCGGTGATGTCCACGCCATCCAGAATGATTTGGCCGGAGCTGGGCGTATCGAGGCCGGCCAGGAGGCCGAGCAAAGTGCTTTTGCCGCTGCCCGAGGGTCCTACGATGGCAACGAACTCGCCGTGTTGAACGTCAAAATCAATGCCACGCAGAATATCGACGCGATGCGTGGCGGTTTGAATGGTTTTGGTAAGCGCCGACACCCGGATGGCCGGCATTCCGATGGAACCTTCCTGCAATTCTTTATTATGGCATTGGGTGAGGATCATCTTCTTAGTTGGATGTGTCGCGGCCTCGATAGCTTTGACGCAATCCGGTTGCGGAAGTTCCAAAAGCGAAGCTCCGCCGGTGAAGGTTGAGGAAACTCCCGCGAAACCAGCAGCTACCACGGACAATCGGCCGGCCATCGTCGCGTTCGGCGACAGCCTAACTGCTGGATTCGGCGCCGAGCCGGGCGCGAGCTACGCGGATTTCCTGCAGAAGGATCTGGACCGCGCCGGTCTCGCATGGCGAGTGGTGAATGCGGGCGTTAGCGGCGATACCACCACGGACGGAGCTAACCGCTTGAGCGAAGTGCTGGCGGTGAAACCGCGGGTGGTGATCCTGGAATTCGGCGGTAACGATGGGCTGCGCGGTCTGCCGATCGAAACGACGCGCGCGAATCTGGAACAGATGATTGTGACGCTCAGGAATTCGGGAGCGGCCGTGATTCTGGCGGGGATGACGCTGCCGCCGAATTACGGGCCGGATTACATTCGCGGATTCGAACACGTCTATCAGGATCTGGCGGTGAAATACAAGCTGGTGCGGATCCCGTTTCTGCTCGAAGGGGTGGCGACGGACCGGAGCTTGATGCAGCGGGACGGGATCCATCCGACGGGGCGGGGCAATGAGAAAGTGGCGGCGACGGTGATGAAGTATTTGCGGCCGGCGTTGGCGGGGAGGTGAGACGCAAAGGCACCGACTCCCTTACGGTCGCGGTTCGGTTACGAGCTATCGGTGCGGCGATGGCGCGCGCGGTGGCATTTTAGGCAGAGGGTGCGGAGATTGGCTAAGTCGCATTCGCCGCCGCCTTCAATTACCGGCAGGATGTGGTCGGCATCCCACAGACTCTTGCGCGATCGCGCGGTGATGCCCCATTCGGAGAACGCCTTGAGGCGGGCGGTGCCGCGGAGGCGCTTGAGATGCAGCCAGGTGGCCAGGCAATCGACGCCACAGCGGGCGCAGATTCCGCGATCGCGCTGCAGGACTTTTTCGCGCAGATAGCCGGGATCGGTTCTGAGACGCCACTCTTCGACGCACCAATCTGAGCAAAACGTGAGGCGGCCTTTGGGGACTTCGAGGTTGCACCAGCGGCACAGGCTGCGGCCGTTGGGGCCTTTGGGAAGGCTTTCGCGATCGGCCCAGCCGCCGGGCATGGTACGGGTGGTGCTCATTCGGTTTCTGTTTCCGCTAAGGGCACTAGCACCGATTCCTTGGCGGTGCCGAGCACGACAGTGGTTCGGGTGCGAACTCCTGGAATGGTTTTGAGCGATTCGATCAGCAGGCGGTCCAGATCGCGAGTGCCGCGGCAGCGGACTTTGAGCAGGTAATCGTCGTCTCCCGCCACGTGATGGCATTCGGCAACTTCCGGAAGGGCGGCGATCCGTTTGAGGAACGCGGCGCGGCGGTCGGGACGGTCGAGCGTGACGGCGACGAATGCGGTTAGCGGATAGCCGGTGGCTTCCGCATCCACCAACGCGGCATATCCGCGGATGACGCCGCGTTCTTCCAGCCGATGCACGCGGTCCGCGGCGGCGGGCGCCGAAAGGCCGAGGTGTTGGGCGAGGTCGGCCCACGTGGCGCGGCCGTTCTGCATTAAGATTCGGACGGCTTTCGAATCTAACGTTTCGAGCGTCAATTGACTAATAATACTTTGATTGCTAAGATCTGTCAATATATTGTATTCGATTCGAATGTCATGTGCCAATATGACCTACGATTTCCTGGACAGCGAGCCAGCCTTCGCGGAATTCATCGATCAGTTTGAGCTTGGCACGCTGCCGAAGCCGATCTGGACCCACGGTGCTCACCTGGCGGTGGGGACGTGGTACCTGGTGACTTTCTCAGAAGATATCGCAATCGGGCGAGTGCGAACGGGCATCCGGCATTACAATGAATGTGTCGGCACTCAGAACACGGCGGACAGCGGCTACCACGAAACGCTGACGTTGTTCTGGCTGAGCATCATAGTAGGGCGACTCTCCGAGTTGCCAGGCGCAAGCCGGAGGCTTACGCTACAAGAGAAACTGATGGTCATTCGCAATGTGGTGGAGAAGTTCGGCGGCCAACGGGATCTGTTCAGGCAGTATTACAGTTTTGATGTAGTGGCTTCGCGCGAAGCACGCGCCCGTTGGGTACAGCCGGACAGAATAGTTTCGGAGGCAGGGAACAAGAGTACACTGAGAGACATCTAACGTTTTGAGAAGTTGCGGGCTTGGCAACGATTCGGGTATACTCCGCAATTGCATCCACTACATGTTCAGGGATGACTGCCATGGCCGCAGGGAAGGCTCAGTTGGCCGGACTCAAGCAAATAACGGGAAATGGGAGGCGGGGAGTGTCGTTACAAACATCTAGATTGTCCTTAGCTGCAGTTGTCGCAATGACAGGCGTGCTTTGCCTGGGGCCAGTGCGGATGATGGCGCAAGCGCAAGCACCCACGACGGCGGCGCCTCAGAAGAACTGGAAAGACCGGGCGGAGTACGATCTGTATGACGCCATTCAGAAAGATACGAACGCGAAGACGAAGTTGGAAAAGCTGCAGCAGTGGGAGAAGCAGTATCCGACTACGGATTACGCCGATGAGCGGCAGCTCATGTTCCTTACCACATACGTCGCATTGCAACAGCCGCAGCAGGCAGTCGCCACGGCCAAGCAGATTCTGGCTAAGGATCCCAAGAATTTCAGCGCGTTGTACTACATCATGTTCTACACGCGGGCTCTGGCCGGCAGTGATCCTACGCCGGAAGTTTTGGATCAAGGGGACAAGGCGGCCAAGGCGATCCTGGAGAACATCAATACTCCGCCGCCGAACGTGACCGAAGACCAGTGGAAGACGGCGCGGACGGACGTGGAGAACCTGGCGCACACCACGCTGGGGTGGATCGAGTTGCAGCGCAAGAACTGGGAGGCTTCTGAGGCGGAGTTCCAGAAGAGCATTGGAATCAACCCTAATAACAGCGAAGTGGATTACTTAATG
This sequence comes from Bryobacterales bacterium, assembly GCA_003162425.1. Lineage (GTDB taxonomy): Bacteria > Acidobacteriota > Terriglobia > Bryobacterales > Bryobacteraceae > Palsa-89. The sequence continues at coordinate 25,938 of PMOK01000178.1, forward strand.
GGTACGGCCCTCGCGACGGAGAAGAAGGTGGAAAAGATGCCGCAGGCGCTGTGCTTTTTTGCCCGCGCAGCCACCTACGATGGCCAAGGCGCCCTGAATCCGGATGGGCGCAAGCAGGTGCTGGCTTACGTCCAGAAGGCGTACAAGACCTATCACGGCGGCGATGATGGTTTCGACACCTTGATCGCCGCGGCCAAGGCTTCGCCCACGTGTCCCGCGGATGCCGTACACATCGAAGACGCAGCGACCATCGCTGACAGGAAGGCTAAGGAGCAGGCGGCCATAGACGCAGCCAATCCGGAACTGACCATGTGGAAAAACCTCAAGGCCGCGCTCACCGGGCCAGACGGGGCTAAATACTTCGAGACCAGCATGAAGGGCACAGCGGTGCCGACCTTGAAAGGGAAAGTGGTCTCGATGACGCCCGCGCTGAAGCCGAAAACGATTGTGATGGCGCTGGAGGATGGAACTACGCCGGATGCCACGCTGAAGTTCGAGACGCCGCTTGCCGGAAAAGTGGACGTGGGGACGGAGTTGTCCTTCGAGGGGGTTCCCCAAAGTTATACGGCCAGTCCATTCATGGTGGTGTTCGCGGTGGAGAAGGACAAGCTGCATCGCGGGACCGCCCATTGAGGGTTAGAAAATTTTCATATGACACGCTCCCTGAAGTTGGCTGGGAGCGTTCGTTTTTTTAGGCAACTGCGGGTATACTTGACAGAGACGAACAAGTGGAGGCGTCTGAGTGTTGTTTCAATCATATAAATTGTCGTTGGCCGCTGGGATGATTGGCGTGTTGAGCCTGGGGACGGTAAAGATGCCGGCGCAATCGGCCGCGCCCGCGGCACAGGCGCCGCAGAAGAACTGGAAGGATCGGGCGGAGTACGATTTGTACGACGCCATTACCAAGGACGCCAATGCGAAGACGCGTCTGGAAAAACTGCAGCAATGGGAGAAGCAGTATCCGCAGACCGAGTGGCTGACGGAACGCCGAACGCTGTTGGTCACGACATACGCCGCGCTGAACCAGCCGAAGGAGACCACGGACGCTGCCAAGGCATTGGTCGCGGGCGATCCGAAAAACTTCACCGGGCTCTATTACATTATGTATTTCACACAGGCGTTGTACGCGCAGACCAAGGCGCAGGACGCTCTGGATCAGGGAGAGCAGGCGGCCAACACGATTGTCGCGAATATCGAAACGCCTCCGCCGGGCGTTACCGCTGAGCAGTGGGCGAAGCTCCGCCCGGACATCGAGCTGCTGGCGCACGTGAATCTGGGTTACATAGCCATGACCAAGAAGAATTTTGAGGCTTCCGAGACGGAGTTCCAAAAGACTTTGCAGCTTAGCCCCAACAACGGTCAGGTGGATGCCTGGATGGGCTTTGTCATTACGTCGCAGAAGAAGGTGGAACGAACTCCAGTCGCGATGTTTTATTATGCGCGCGCGGGCACCTACGAAGGCCAAGGCGCCGCGGATGCCAATACGAGAAGTACTGCGCTCGATTTTGTGAAGCGCCAGTACAAGACGTATCACGGCAGCGATGAAGGTTTCGATGCTCTGATCGCCGCGGCGAAGGCGTCCCCCACCCCTCCTGCCGATCTCAAGATCGTGGACGCGGTTTCCATAGATAAGGCTAAGTTCGCGAATGAAGAGGAATGGACGAAGGCACATCCGGAACAGGCCTTGTGGAAAAGCGTGAAGGCTGCGCTGACCGGAGCGGACGGCGCCAACTATTTCAGCACGAGCATGAAGGATTCGCAGGTTCCTAAGCTCAAGGCCAAGGTGGTTTCGCTACAACCCGCATTGAAGCCGAAGACCATCCTGGTGGCTGTGGAAGACGGCACCAACAACAGCGATACTGCCGACGCCACGCTGAAATTTGAAGCCGCGCTGCCCGGCAAGGTGGAACCAGGGACGGAATTGACGTTCGAAGGCGTACCGGAAAGTTATACGGCAAGCCCGCTCATGGTGGTCTTCAACGTCGACAAAGAAAAGCTGCACGGTTGGACTGGAAAGAACGCGGCGCCCGCGCCGGTGCATCACAAACCTAAAGCCGCGAGCAACTAGCCAGGGCAGTGGACTTCCGCGCCTCGGCCCGAGTCAACACAAAACTAGTCGCGACACGCTCCCAGAAGTCCAAGGGAGCGTTCGCTTTTTGGACTGCCTCATAATAAGCCAGGAAACGCTGAACGCGTGGAGAGGCGGTGGCTTGGAACATGCCGATTAGCATGGCCGCTGTGAGCAGCAATCCCGAACTTAGTTTGGCCCCGCGTCTCATTACATCCATATAGACGATGGCCGCGGAAAATGGTTGGGTAAGAATCGGACGCTACATCTTGTAACGGCCCAGGTCTTCGTCGTTCAGACTCTCGAGCCAGCGGCGCAGCTCTTCGTTATTGATCTTGTCGGTGGCGGCGCTGGAACTCTTGGAATTCTTGAGCACAGCTTCATCGACGTAGATAGGGCAATCCAGCCGGAGCGCGAGCGCCAGGGCGTCACTCGGCCGGGAATCGACGCTAATCAGATCGCCGTCTTTGTCGAGCCAGATTACGGCATAGAAGGTATCGTCCTTCAATTCGCTGACGACAACTTTGCGAATACCGGTTCCCAGGCCAAGCAGCAGGGTCTTGATGAGGTCGTGCGTCATGGGCCGAGGGGTCGAAACTTTTTCAATCTCGAGGGCGATGGCGTTGGCCTCGTAGATCCCCACCCAGATTGGCAAGATGGCGTTGCCATTGATGTCCTTCAGCACAACAATGGGCATGTTGGTAACGGGATCCATCATCAATCCGCGGATTTTCATTTCGACTTCCATACGGTCCCCCTTTGTGACTACGCTCAGTTCACGCGCTCGCCGGCCAATGAGTTCGGACCTGCACGCGTGACGCGGACGCTCAAGTACGTACCGGCTAGAGTGGCTCCATCCCGTGGGCTCGGAAACTCCGGATGAATGAAGTTGAGCGGCCGGTTTTGAGTGGTCCTTCCAATCCATTGCCCCGTGGCCTGATTATAGCCTTCCACGAAGGCCTCCTCGACGATACCGACCAGCGCGGAATTCCGGCGGATCTGGATGTCGCGCTGCATCTCCTGAAGGATGGTGAGACGCCGGGTCTTTTCCTCTTCGCTGATGTGATCCTCGAGCGCGAGCGCGGGCGTATTCGGCCGGCGCGAATATTTGAAATTGAATAACGAATCGTATTGTACTTCTTCGAGCAGCGATAGCGTCTCCTCGAACTCAGCCTCGGTCTCGCCGGGGAACCCGACGATGATGTCGGTGGTGATTGCAATGTTGCGCCGCGCCTTCTTAATCCAATCGATGCGGCGCAGATAATCATCGCGCGTGTAGAGACGCTGCATGCGTTCCAGCACGCTCGAGGATCCCGATTGCACGGGCAGATGCACGTGATTGCACAGCACCGGGTTTTCGTCGATGGCGTCCACGATTTCCTTCACGAAGTCGCGGGGGTGCGAGGTGGTGAAACGCACGCGCCGGATTCCATCGATCTCGCCCATGGCGCGCAGCAGGCGTGCGAAATCCCAACCGGCGGGCGAAGGGTCGCGATAGCTGTTGACGTTCTGACCCAGGAGCTGGATTTCGAGATATCCCATGCGCGCCAGATCGCGCGCTTCTTCGAGCAACTTGTCGCTCGTGCGGCTCCGCTCCGGGCCGCGCGTGAAAGGAACCACGCAGTAGGCGCAGGATTTGTCGCAGCCCTCGATGATGGTGATGTAAGCGCGATGCGGATTGTCGCGGCGGGTGAAGGGGGTCTCGAAAGCGTCTTCAGTATCCAGGCTGAGGCCCGTGACGCGGCGGTTTCCGGCTTCGAGCTGCACCAGCATTTGGGAGAGCTTGGAGTAACTGGCCGAGCCGGCTACCAGGCTGACGAATGGCGCACGCTCGAAGATACGCTCGCCTTCCTGCTGCGCCACGCATCCCAGGACGCCGAACACTTTTCCCTTTCCGTGTTCTTTCTTGAACTGGTTCAGGCGGTGAAAAACTTTTTGCTCGGCCTTGTCGCGAATGCTGCAGGTGTTGTAGAGGATCAGATCGGCCTGTTCGAGCTGCTCCACCTGCGTGTAGCCATCGGAAACCAGCGTGCCGATGACTTTTTCGGAGTCGTGCGCGTTCATCTGGCAGCCGAAGGTTTCGATGTAAAAAGTTTTCATGAAGCGGCGACGATTCTATTGTAGCGGGTGGTAGGAGGCGGGGGGGTGTGGACGGTATGGAGGATTAATGCTCAATGTCACTTAGTTCTTAGTGGGGCGGTCCCCCTGGACCGCAGCCGACGCCCTCGTCGGCTGGCCGGCTTTTGAAGGAAGCTGATTTCCGTTGGCGAAGAGCGGGTCCAGGGGGACCCGCGCAGACCTGAGGGTCTGGCCCACTATGACGGCACAATCCCCAGTTTTGGGAAAACTAAGTGACCGGGATTAATGTTTCCGGGCTCACTCCGAGCGGAGCGAAGTCATCGGATCTGCCTTGGTGGCGCGGTTCGCGGGGAAGTAACATGCGAGTGTGGTTGTTGCAAGAGCCAGCACAGCGACGGCTGCGAAGGTTACTGGGTCCAGGGCGCTGACTCCGTATAGCAGGCTTCCTAATAGGCGTGCGAATGCGGCTGCGCACAGCAGGCCGATTGCCGCTCCTAGGATTGACAGCGTCAGGCCTTGGCCCACGATCAAGCGCAGCAGATCCCAGGGTCTTGCACCCAACGCTATTCGCATACCGAACTCGGGCATGCGCTGGCTCACGGAATAGGAAATTACGCCGTACATGCCGATGGTCGCTAGGACTAGAGCCAAGGCTGCGAAGAGGCCGATTAGGAAAAGCGTGAAGCGCTGGCTCGATACTGACGCGTCGGTGATTTGGTTCATCAGGCGCAGGTCGGCGATCGCCAGGCTGGCGTCGAGCTGGCGCAATGCGAGGCGCAACTGAGTCGCGAGCTGGGCTGGGTCCAAGGTGGAGCGCACGGCCACCGACATATCGGTGTTGTCGAACGGCATCTGAGTTAGCGGCCACCAGAAAGCGGATTTCGCGGCGCTGCTGGCCGGTTGATCTTTGATATCGCCCACCACACCTACAATTCGGAGCCAATCTTTCTCCGTAGGCTTATCGCTGAAGGAAATCCTCTTTCCCATGGCGTCTTCGCCGGGCCAATACCGCTTGGCCATGGACTCATTAATCACGATGACATTGGGGGCATCCCTGAGGTCGTGACCGGTGAAGAATCGCCCGTTGAGTAACGGAATTCCCATGGCGCGGAAGTAGTCGAGCGAAGCGACGTGATAGCGGGCGGTGGTCTTGTCGTTGTATTCGGCGGAGCGTCCTTCGACGGCGAAGCCACCTGCGTTCTCGTCATAGCCGGTCCACGGCAGGTCCGTGCCGACTCCGGCTGATTGGACGCCGGGGAGAGATTCGAGGCTCGAGATCAGTTGATCGTAAAAATGTTGAACTTGCTGAGCGGTGCGGTATTGTTCATAAGGCAGGGAAATGGCTGCCGTCAGAACCTGCTGAGGACGAAAACCCGGATCGGACTTCAGCAGGTTGACGAAGCTATGCAGCATTAATCCGGCGGCGATCAAGAGCACGCACGCAAGGCCGGTTTCACCGACTACTAGAACATTTCGGAGCCGCAATTGGCGGGAGCTTCCAGTGGCGTTGCGTCCACCTTCGCGCAAACTCTGCTGCAAATCCGTTCGCGAAGCTGTGAGCGCGGGGACGAGTCCGAATAGAAGGCCGGTGACTACGGCGGTGACAAGCGTAAATAGAAAAACCCACGGGTCCAGGTGAATTTCCGCGGCCCGTGGGAATCCTGCGGGGAGAAACGCTACCAGCGCGCGGACCCCGCCAACAGCGAGAAGCGTTCCCAAGGCGGCGCCCGCGAAAGCGATGACCAGGCTCTCGGTGAGCAACTGGCGGACAATGCGGCTGCGCGCGGCGCCCAAAGCGGAACGAACTGCAATTTCGCGGACGCGAGCGCTGGACCGGGCAAGCAGAAGGTTCGCGGAGTTGACGCAGGCGATGAGCAGAAGCAGGCCGACAGCGGCGAGAAGAACGAAGAGCATACGCTCGGTTGGTCCGACGAGCTCGCGGTAGAGGGGAACCACGATTACACGCCAGTCGCGGCCGGTGAGATTCTCGCTCGAGAGTTGGTGAAGAATCGCGCTCAGATCGGCGTTGGCCTGTTGCGGTGAGACGCCGGGCTTCAGACGTCCGATTCCTTCCATGAAGTGCGAGCCTCGGCGGGTGGGGTCTCCTTCGAAGGAAAAGGGAAGCCAGAGATCCACGGTGTCGCCGTCGGCGATGGCGTGATAGTCGTTGCCGGGGTGACGGACAGCGGGTGGCATCACTCCGACGACGGTGTAGGTTCCAGCGTTGAGAGTGATGCTGTGGCCGACGATGCTGGGGTTCGACGCAAAGCGGGTGCGCCACAGGCGATCGCTCAGGATGGCGAGGCGTCCAGCGGCGGGAACTTCATCGGCTGTGGAGAACTCACGGCCACGTGCGGGCGAGAAGCCGAGAACGCGGAAATAACCCGAGGTCACGCGGAAAGCATGCAGCATGACCGGCTCGCCGGCGCCCGAGAGTTGCGCGTCGGCGCGGACGATTCCGGCGAAACTGTCGAAGGTTCGATTGCGCGTGCGGAGATCCCGAAGGTCGAAAGGGTTCAGGGGGAACTTTGGGTAGGTGTCGCTATTGAAAAAAATGCGGACGATGCGATCGGGCTGGCCGAAGGGAAGCGGCCGGAGAAGCACGCCCTCAATGACGCTGAAAATGGCGCTGTTGGCTCCGATGGAGAGCGCGAGGGTGACGACCATGACAATGATAAAGCTGGGAGTGCGGCCGAGATTGCGAATGGCGTAGCGGAAGTCGTTCCAGATGGTTTCGAGTTTGTTCATGGGGTTGGTGGCGCCGCGGCTCCTAAGGTAATTACGGTCGAGGCCGGGAAAGGTTACAGATGTCGTGCCAGTTTCGCGGCGCTGATGGCTTGGCCGACGTGCCGTTGGGTATGTTCGGCGATGTGGGTCAGGAGGCCAATCACCGTGGTTGGCAGCCGCTTCCGGCCTACTTCTCTCGGTTCGGTGAGATTTGCGGCGTTAAGTGAGAGGACTACCGCTTCGGCGTGTTGGAAGCTGGAATCGAGCGCGCCCAGGATTTCATCCAGCGATGCCCCTGCGTGGTGCTCGGCATGGAGCGCGGTCATCTGCGCTTCGGAGAGCTGTTTGCCTTGTAGATATGTGATGAGCCGATCGGTGCTGCCGGCTATATGGCTAATGTGGAAGCCCACGGAGCCGAGGGTGTGCGGCGTGGCCCAGATCTGTTCGGTGGTGAGTCCGCTGGTGTGCATTGCTAGATCTTCGCGAGCTTGTTGGAAGGCGCAGAGTATGGGCGCGATGAGCGGATTTACGCCAGGTACTGGGCCGCGCAGCCAGGGTTCGGGAAGGGTTTCCATGAATCCTTACCAGATAGCGCGAACCGGGTACTGAACAATCAAGGGATCGGGCGTCAGCAGTGCCATTCCATTAACGACCGCCTGGCAGACCAGCATTCTATCGAAGGGATCGCGATGCAGGCTGGGTATTCGAGGTAGATATAGAGCTTCTTCTTCTTTAACCGGTAGTGCCACGATTCCGTGACGTTCCCGCAGGCTCGGGATGTACTCGGCCGGTGGGCCCGGCAAGCGGAGCCGGCCCAGCGAGTATTTGACCGCGATTTCCCATGCCGAAACCGCGCTTAGAAAGACTTCGTTAGCGGGATCGCTGAACAGTTGAGCCGCTCGCCTGGAAAGTTGAGTGGAACCAGAAGCGATCCACAGGAACGTGCAGGTATCCAAGAGCAATCTCACGTCTTGCCCTCAAATGCGTCCACGAGTTCGTCCGGCAAGGGTTTAAAGAATGATTTTGGGATCTTAAGTTTATTCTTGGCGAGTCCGATGGGGCGCTTGGATTGTCGTATTCGAGGAAGGGGGCGGATCTCGGCTATAGGTGTATTCCGCTTGCAGAGTATGATGGTTTCACCTTTGGCGATACGGTCGAGATATTCGGATAAGTGGGTTTTGGCCTGGTGAACGTTGACCTTGATCATAGTCCATTATCGGACTAGGAAGTGGACCAAGTCAATCCCGGCGCCCGATGGGCCATTTGACCTCTGTATGATGATTTGGAGGACAAACCGTGAAACTTCCATTGCTGCTGTTGGGTATCGTGACGGGCGTTGCAGTTGCGCAGGATAGCGCATCTTTGACGGGAACCGTGCGGGATTCTTCGAGCGCCATCATCGTGGGGGCAGCGGTCACCATCCGGAATGAAGAGAACGGGTTGGTGCGCGGGTTTGTGAGCAACACGAGCGGTGAGTATCTGGCGGCTTCACTGCCGCCTGGCCGTTACTCCATCACGGCTGCGGCGCCGGGATTCGCCCAATACGAAGCGCACGATGTCACGTTGCGGGTGGCTCAAAGCGCGCGAATTGATATTACGCTCAAGGTGGCTGGTGTGGAGGAGCATGTCGCCGTTCAAGGGGCAGGCCTGGCTCAGGTGTCCACACAGTCGTCTGAGATGTCCGGGACCATTACCAGCAAGGAAATCACGCAGCTCCAGCTCAACGGACGCAACTTCACGCAATTGATCACGCTGGTTCCCGGCGTCAGCAATCAAACCGGGCAGGACGAAGCGCTAGTCGGCAAAGAAGGGAACGTCAACTTCAGCATCAATGGCGGACGGACCGAAAACAACAATTGGGAAGTGGATGGCGCCAACATCATGGATGATGGCAGTAACTCGTCCATCAACGTGTATCCGAGCCTGGAAGCGATTGAGGAAGTGGAGGTGCTGACGTCGAATTACGGGGCTCAGTACGGGCGGAATTCATCCGGCACGATTGAGGTGGAAACGAAGTCCGGAACGAACCAGTTTCATGGCGGAGCCTACGAATTTCTGCGCAATGACATGTTCAACGCGCGCAATTATTTTGATGAATTGCCTGGGGCTCCGCCTTACAAGAAGAACGACTTTGGGTACAACCTGGGCGGTCCCATCTGGAAGAACCATACGTTCTTCTTTTGGTCGGAGGAGTGGCGTAAAGAGGACGTGCCGCAGACTTTTCACACTCCCACGCCATCGGTGGCCAACCGCGAGGGGAATTTCAACGACGTCTGCAACGTTCCTAATCCGACCGACTGTCCGCATGACCCGAATACCGGACTTCCTTACCCGAACAATCAACTGCCGCACATCGATCCGAACGGGCAGGCTCTGCTAAAAATGATCTCGCTGCCCACCGCCGGATCGGGCGCGGATTCGTTCTTCGACAGCGCGGTGGGCAAGCCGACGCATTGGCGGGAAGAATTGTTTCGCATAGACCACGATCTGAATTCGAAGATGCGGCTCACTTTTCGCTCCATTCACGATTCCTGGGACACAACGAATCCGACTGTTACGTATTCGGGGTACAACTATCCGACCATAGGAACGCGCTTCCAAGGCCCCGGCGTCAGCCTGGTGGCCAAGTTCACGGCGACTATTTCGCCGACGGTGATCAACGAGTTCACGGGCGGCTACTCGTCCAGCCGGATCATTCAGAACGACACCAATCCCGACGTGTGGCAGCGTCCCAGCACGTTCACCATGACGGGACTCTTTCCGGGATTTGGCGGCAAGCTACCGGATTTCTGCGTGCAGACGCAAGGCGCCTACCAGGGTGGGTTCTGCGAAGGCCCGTCCTTTTTTCCGTGGATCAATTCCAATCCCACGTACACTTACCGCGACAAAGTTTCCGTCAGCCGGGGCAAGCACAATTTGCAGTTCGGAGTGGATTTTGTTGCTTCCGAAAAAAACGAGGGGGCGCAAACGAATCGGCAGGGAATCCTGGTGTTCGACAGCACGGCGCCCGTTTCCACCGGCAACGCTTTCGCTGATCTGTTGCTGGGGAACATCGCGAATTATTCCCAGGACAGTGCGGAGCCGAAATACTATCTGCGCTACAAAATGTTCGATCCCTATTTGCAGGACGATTTTCACGTATCGAAACATCTGACGTTGAATCTTGGTTTGCGTATCGATCTTTTCGGGACGTTCCGCGAGATTCAGAAGCAGGTCTACAACTGGGAGCCGGGAGCCTTTGATCCAAGCAAGGCTCCTCCGATCGATGTGGATGGCAGTGTTACGGGACAAGCCGGCGCGCTTATTCCGACACCGGGAACTTCGCCCTACAATGGCTTGGTGCAGTGCGGCGGGCCGGGTATTCCTCCAGGTTGTCAGAAGGGGCACTTGTTCAATGCCGCGCCGCGGATCGGGTTTGCCTGGGATCCTTTTGGCGACGGGAAAACCGCGATTCGCAGCGCTTATGGCATCTTCTACGATCATACGAACGGCGAGGAGGGCAACGCAGAAACACTGGAAGGCACGCCGCCGCTGGTGCAGAATACGACGCAGTACAACGTGGCCGGCTACACCAACATTGGAGGGCAGGGCATCCTGTTCCCGCTTACCGCGACGACCATTCCGGTGCGCGCCATTTGGCCTTACGTTCAGCAGTGGCACGTGGATGTGCAGCGGTCGTTGCCCGAGAATATCGTTGCGACGCTTTCCTATGTAGGCAGCAAGGGAACGCATCTGACACTGCAAAGGGAATTCAATCAACTGCAAGCGATTCCGTCGTCGGAAAATCCGTTTCAGCCCGGCCAGGCGATCACTACCGACATTTGCAACACGCAGGGCGGTACGGCGACCAGTCCGACATTTCAAGTGAATGGGAAAACGGTGGGCGGCCGGCCGGCGGTGAATCTGCTGATTGCGTGCGGCAACGATCCGGATCCCTTCCGGCCGTACTACAGTATGGGTTCCATACAGCGGCTGGAGCCGGAGGCCAACTCCATTTACAACTCGCTGCAATTCTCGCTGCGCAAGACTACCGGAGCGCTGATGCTGGCAGTGGCTTATACGTACAGTCACTCGCTCGACGATTCGTCGGACAAGGCCGACAGCAACTTCGTGGATTCCTATAACTTGAAGAGCAACTATGCGAGTTCCAATTTCGATCAGCGGCAGATTCTGACGGCAAGCTGGGTTTACGATCTGCACTTCTTCAAGAAGCCGGGGCTGGCGCATCATATTCTGGGAGGCTGGCAGTTGGCCGGGATCATGACGTCGCAGAGTGGAACGCCTTTCTCGGTTGTCAACGGGGCCTTTGGCGATAGCGCCGGGGTGGCCAACGGTTATGGAACGGGCTCGTATGCGGACGTGATCGGCAATCCGCATGCGTTGCCCGCGAGCACGCGCAGTTCGAACCCGAACATCATTGGTCCGCTGCTTTACAATGCGGCTGCATACATACTGACGCAAGGTTTGACGTTCGGCGACTCAGGCCGCAACAGCCTGAACTTGCCGCATCGGACAAATGTCGACATGTCGGTATATAAGGTGTTCAAGCCCACCGAAAAAGTGGGGGTCCAGTTCCGGGCAGAAGCGTTCAATGTGTTCAACCACACGCAATTTTCGTCGGTGGACAATTACGTCGGCACGGATTCTTTTATGTACGCAGGGAGCGCTCACAGCGGGCGAGTGTTGCAATTGGGGCTGAAGCTGGCGTTCTGAAGGGCGGAAAGATTTTGATCCGGCGACGCTTATGCACGGTGGACTCATGATTCGAGCGCGGCGGCTCGTCATAGGTCACTGGCCGATGGCCGTGCTGCTAGCGCTCTTCGGAATACTGTACAGTTTCAGCTTGAATTCCTATGGAATGTTCCTGTGGGACGAGGCTGAGTACGCCTCCATTGGACGTTCCGTACTGCGTGGGCAGGGGTTTGCAGTCTCCGGCGTGCCGAATTCCCTGCGGCCGCCCATACTGCCGTTGGCCGGCGCCGCCAGCATGCTCCTGTTTGGAGAGCAGTCGGATGATTCCGTTCTGCGGGGAACAGCTAGCGGCTTCGCTTTGCTGGCGCTCTTATGCGTCTACGGTTTCGCCGCTGCGGCCTTCGATCGGACCACAGGTTTGGTGGCGGCTGCCTTACTTGGTATCGCACCGTACTTCTGGATCTTCGTTCCGCATTTCATGTGTGAGATTCCGTTCCTGGCTTTTTTCGCGGCGGCGGTGTGGTTCTTCTACTTCGGCGCGTACATCCATCAGCGCTTCTTCCTGTGGAGTTGGATTTGCTGGGCGTTGGCTTTTCTCACTCGATATACCGCCTCGCTGTTTCTTCCGGTGATCGTCTTATTCGTCGCCATCGCCTGGTGGCAGGGAGGTCCGGACACGCGACGCAGGCTCTGGAGCCGCACGTTCTTGCTCAGCCCACTTGCCGGATTACTGCTGCTTGTGCCATGGCTCACGCGTGAGTACGTCACGTTTGGACGCCCGCTGGCGGGCATTCGGAAGGCGTCTCACCAATTGCAGGACTACCTGCCTGGCGTTTCCATGCCATGGAATCTTTATTTCAGGGACATGCCGGACATGTTATCGCTGGAGATCGCCGCTCTGTTCGTCGCCGGTGTCGTTTGGGCCTTTTGGAAGCGTGCATAATTTTCTGGTGGCCGCGGTGATCCTGACGTGGTTCAGTTGTTACCGGTATAAAGAGGATCGGATGGTGAGTTCGGCGCTTCCATTTATGGTGGTGGTCGCTGCTGTGGTTCTGACAAAGGCGACGGCCAGCCTTCGCCCACTGGCGCGTGGCGCAGTTTTGGGAGGGCTGCTGGCCGGGTTCTTCGTTCTGAATCTACGCGTGATTCGCCCGATACTCGAATACAAAGTTACTTTGGGGTACCCGATATTTCTGGACGCCATGGCGTTCCTGCGGGAGAATGCAACCCCCGGTGCGATGGTGTTGGGCGCAAACTCCCCACAGATCCATTGGTACTCCAACCTGCGCGCGACGAACATTCCCGAAAGGGACAAGCTTCCGGAAGCGCTGCGGCACTCCGAGTGGATGGTGATCTCCAATTTTGAACCAGTGCAGAAACCTTATGTCCTGGGATTGACACGTCTGGTACCAGAATTGCCAACCTCTCGCGAGAGTGCTGTGTTTCGGGATAGCGAGTGCATTACTGTAGTGGTCCGTTCGGACAGGCTGCTGAGGGCGCTAGGGGAGTGAGTTGACGGGCAAACCAAGCGTCGCTCGCAGCTATCCAATGGAATGAAAAACTTCGGCCAGTGGGTGGGGCGGACCCCTGGTCCGCGCGGGTCCCCCTGGACCCGCACGTTCCAGCAGGCCGACGAGGGCGTCGGCCGCGGACCAGGGGGTCCGCCCCACTTGGTATTCGACGATGGATTCAATGGCTACGAGCTGGCGGCGGCCGAGGAGAGCTTCCGATTTTCAACCAGCCGCTCCGCCAAGCGGGTGCTTTGCTCCATGTAGTGAGCCAGGTTTGGATCGGTTGCGGCCAAGGCGCGCACTTGTCTCGACAATTCGTGGGACGACGGTAAGGCATTGCGGCCCGACCGCACGAAGGAGCGGAGTGTTCGGATCACCTGCTTCTCCAGAATGCTCGACGAATCAGCCGGTGGGACGCCAGCCAGACGTAATGCTTCGCCGGCCGCCATCAGCACCGAGAACAACACGCTTCCGGTACAGGTAAGGGCAGCGAGGTAAAAAGGTTTGAAGGAGCGCTCGATGGGTACGGCGCGCCGGTCACGATGCTCCACCAGTCGCCGGGCGCGCAGCACAGCCGGCCGGTCTCCCTCCACCAGGTAACGGAGGTCGTCGAAGCCTGGAATCGGACAAATGGACCCGACCGCGGCGCCGCGCGCGGAAAGATCACCCAACTCACTGCTATCCAGCCAAAGGCTGCTCAGAACCACGGCCTTGCCGTTAAAATCGATGGGAGCGGCGGCCAGCTCGCCCAGCACTTTGGGTAGCATTGGCTCGGGCACGCACACCAATATCAACTCCATGGAATGAAATTCCTCGAAGTCCTTAACAGGATGGCCTGCGCGCAGCTGATTTGCAATCCGGCTAGCCAGCCGGAAGGATGATGACTTAACCGGCCCCAACCGGTCGGAAAGCCAAAAGAACCTTGACAGAGGCGAGTCGGTTAGCTTACCCGCCCCGATCAGGGCTACCGACTTGGCTTTCTTCATAGACTGTGAGAGATTTCAAACTCTTGATGCGATCGCGGAGCTGAGCTGCCTTTTCAAACTCGAACTTCTTAGCGGCTGCGCGCATGCTTTCCTCCAACTCGCCGATAAACTTGTCGCGCTGGGCGGGAGTCATCTCTTCGGTTGGATCTTCCGGTTCCACAGGAACGGTAACGTAATCGCCTTCCGCGATTCGCACCAGGCTCATGTCGATGGGTTTGATGATGGACTGGGGCGTAATATGGTTGTCCAGATTGTACTGCTCCTGGACGGCGCGGCGGCGGTTGGTTTCGTCAATCGCGCGGCGCATGCTGTCGGTGAAGACGTCCGCGTAGAGAACGGCCTTGCCTTCCAAGTGGCGTGCGGCGCGGCCCATAGTCTGGATGAGCGCCCCTGTGGAGCGGAGGAAGCCTTCTTTGTCGGCGTCCAGGATGGCCACGAGCGACACTTCGGGTAAGTCCAATCCCTCGCGCAGAAGGTTGACGCCCACTAGCACATCGTACACGCCGCGCCGCAGGTCGCGCAGGATCTTCATGCGATCCAGGGTGGCGATCTCGGAATGCAGATAAGCGCATTTCACGCCGACTTCGGTGTAATACTCGGACAGGTCCTCGGCCATGCGCTTAGTCAAAGTCGTGACCAGCACGCGCTGATTTTGCTCGGCGCGTTTGCGGATCTCGTTCAGCAGGTCGTCCACCTGGCCCTTGATGGGCCGCACTTCCACTTGCGGATCCACCAAACCGGTGGGACGAATGATCTGTTCCACCACAACGCCGGCGGCCTTGGTGAGCTCATAAGGACCAGGGGTGGCTGAGACATAGACCACCTGGTTGACGCGATTCTCGAACTCTTCGAAGGTGAGCGGACGGTTGTCCAGGGCGCTGGGAAGGCGGAAGCCGTAATTCACCAGCACGTTCTTACGCGACCGGTCGCCGTGGAACATCCCCGACAATTGCGGGACAGTCTGGTGGCTTTCGTCGATGAAGATGAGATGATCGTTGGGCAGGTAATCGAGCAGGGTGGGAGGGGCTTCGCCGGGCAGGCGTCCGGAGAAATGCCGCGAGTAGTTCTCGATGCCGTGGCAATAGCCGATCTGCCGGATCATTTCCAGATCGAACATGGTGCGCTGGTAGAGGCGCTGGGCTTCCACCAGCTTGCCGCCCTTTTCCAGCTCCTTTTGCCACCACTCCAGTTCGCGCTCAATGCTCTGCAGGGCCTGCTCGCGAGTCTCCGGCGTCATTACGTAGTGAGTTTTCGGATAAATGGGAAGGCGCAGGTAGGTTTGGCGCACCTGGCCGAGCAGAGGATCGATCTGGCTCAAGCTCTCGATCTCGTCGCCCCACAGTTCGATGCGGTAGGCGTTGTCTTCGTAAGTGGGAAAGACTTCGATGACGTCGCCGCGCACACGGAAGGTACCGCGGACAAAGTTGGAGTCGTTACGTTCGTAGAGAATGTCCACCAGGCGTGAGGTGATCTGGTGGCGCGAGATCTTCTCGCCTTTTTCGAGCATCAGCAGCATTCCATAATACGCTTCGGGTGAACCGAGGCCGTAGATGCAACTGACGCTGGCCACGATCACGCAATCGCGGCGCTCGAACAGGGAACGCGTGGCTGAGAGGCGCAGCTTGTCGAGTTCGTCATTGATGGTGGCTTCCTTCTCGATGTAGATATCGCCGCTGGGGAGATAAGCTTCGGGCTGGTAGTAATCGTAGTAGCTGACAAAATATTCGACGGCGTTGGACGGGAAAAACGTTTTGAATTCGTGATAGAGCTGCGCGGCCAGCGTCTTGTTGTGGGCCAGAACCAGGGCGGGGCGTCCGGTCTTCTCGATGATCTGGGCCATGGTGTAAGTTTTGCCGGAGCCGGTGACTCCGAGCAGGACCTGGTGTTGTTCGCCATCCAGCACGCCGCGGAAAAGTTGATCGATGGCGGCTGCCTGATCGCCGCGCGGCTGGTAGTCGACGCCCAGATGAAATCCCATAACATTTAAGGATAGCAGCGAAAGAGTGGGTGTACTGGCGCAATTTGATGAGTATTGAGTAATGTGCCCCGGTGAGTGCTTTCTTGTAAGGAGCTGATAAATCGGCGCTTAGCGTGCGGTTACCGGATTGCGGCGGGATTTGAGCGGAGGACTGCTATGTTCAGACTGGTCAAAGTAGCGATGCCTGCCGCCATCCTGGTGGGAGGGTTTCTCGCGTCCTCGCCGTTCTCCTTCGCCAAGCCGGATTACATGAAGAAGGAGCAGAAGGCCTGCACGTATTGTCACAACGCACCGAACAAGAAAGATCTGAACGAAGTGGGCAAGTGTTACGCCGAGCACGGACACTCGCTCGAGAATTGCAATCCGAAAAAGATCGCGGGAGCTGATTAGTACGGGAACCCGTTTCTCGTTTCTCGTCAGGCGCGGTCGGTACAAGTAGGAGGGCTGCGGCACAAGTTGGTACAATGGCAACTCGTGCGAAACGCTCTCTTGTGGTTGCTGCGCGCCTACGCGTATGGGTTTCACTTACTGCTGGGGCTATTGCTGGCTGGGATGGGAATCATCGCGTTGACCAGCGGCCATAGTCTGACGCTGGGGATGTTGCCGTGGCAAGGCGCGTCGCTGACGCGGGCTATCCTGCTGCTGGGCGTGGCGGGAGTCATTTTTGTCGCGCTGGCGGTGACCGGGCTGGCGCGATGGCTGTTTCCGCTGTGGGCGTTGTTCGCGTTGTACATGATGCTGCGAGGGTTCTTCTTATCGACCTATGCGTTCTCCGGCGCGGGTGAACTCAGATTCGCGGTGTGGTTGACGATTGGGGCGTTCGTGGCGTTTGTCGCGAGTTTGAGTTTGTTTGGGCGGCGGCGGAAGCGGTGATGGTCCCCTTGCTTACGCGCGGGCTTGAACTGTAGCCCCGCACGTCAGTGAGGGGACATTGGTTTATTAGGCGTGCAGCTTCTTGTACGCGGCCAGGCACTTTTCGGCTGTTTCCGGGGCTGGAAAGCGGCTGCCTTCCTGCTCGATCAAGTAAAACTCAGCACCGCCGGTTTTTTCTGCCGCGTCAAAGACTTGCTTCCACGGGACGATGCCCTCACCCATGAGAGCCTTGAAGCCGACGTCCGGGTCGCGCGACCAATCCTTCAAATGTAGCGACTGGATGCGGCCCGGGTTTTGATTGATCCACGCAACAGGATCGGCGCCGGTCTCGATACAGTGGCCGACATCCAGCTGGAGCATCACGTCCTTTCCGGTATTCGCCGCCAGCACTTCCATGGGGCGTTTCCCTTCGAGCGGCGTGAACTCGGCTTGATGGTTGTGGTAGCCCGTGCGAATACCTTGCGGCTTGAGTTTTTCGGCGGCCTGGCTCAGGGTATCGGCCACTGCTTTCCATCCATCGAGACCTGTCACGCGATTTGCGCTGGCCATGACGATGTACCTGCTTCCGATGATCTGATTGAGCTCGGTGGCTTTGGCGAGACCGTCGCCGACGAAAGAATTGGGGCCGTTGTGGGTGGAGTAGCAGCGAATGCCGAGATCGTCCATGAGCCCGCGCATGTCCTTGGCCTGCTGCGGCGTCCATCGCATATATGGCGCGTAGAATTCGACGCACTGGTATCCCATCTTGGCGACGGCGCGGACGGTGCCGGTAAGATCTTTCTGGAGTTCATCGCGGACCGAATAGAGTTCGAGGCCGATGGGGATCTGTTTACTTTGCGGCGCGGAAGTTGCGAGAGGCGCGGCTGCGGCGAGTGCGAGAAAAGTGCGGCGTGAGATGTCAGGGGCGGTCATGCTAGGCATGATAGCAGCCGCGGCGGATTATTTGTCGGGATTGTCGGGGTCCGATTTTCCAGGCTCCTGCTTGGGGGTGAATTCGGAAGCCAGGCGCTGTGCCGTGGCTAGCTGTTTGGGCTTGAGTTTCCCAGCCACGAGATCGCGCTGCGCCACACATTTCTGCTCGCCTTTGGCGGCGCATATATTGAGCCATTTATACGCTTGAATGTAGTCGCGTTTGACGCCCTTGCCGCTTGCGTACATGGCGCCCAGGTTCAATTGGGCCTTGGCATAATCCTGCTGCGCGGAACGTTCAAACCAGTTCAGGGCCTGATTGTAATCCTGGGGCACGCCGAGGCCGTCGACGTACAACAGTCCGAGGTTAAACTGCGAGGGCGCGTCGCCCTTTTCGGCCAGCGGACGCCACTCCTTGACGGCCGCCGCGTAGTCCTTTTTTTGATAGGCGCTCAGGCCTGCGGAGAAATCCGCGGCGGAGATGGTGAGAACGAGAAATAACGGAAGGGCCAGCGATGAGGATAGGGTTCGCATAGAGGCTCCTAACAATATTGAAGCACACGCGGCTGGATTTGTTTCAACAGCAGCTTCTGGCAAAATCCGGGACGTGGGCGTATACTGTAAGTACATGGTTCCAAACACGTTAGAACCTTTGTTTTGGGACACGAACCTCAGCACTTTCCAGCCCACGGCTTTTCCCGACTACACAATTTTTCGCGTGCTCGAATACGGTGATGGCGAGGCGCTGAAGTGGCTTCAGGAGACATTCAGCCCCGCTGAGATTCGGCGCGTCATCCGCACCGAACGCCGCCTGTCTGCGAAGTCAGCGACTTTTTGGGCGCTGGTCTACGGCATTCCTGAACAAGAGATCGCTGCGCTCGCTGATTAAAATGGCGGAAGAAACGCCAGACAACGCAGATTGGCACCCTGAGACCATTACAGCGGGCACACGGCGGACACTCAGCGCGCTTCGCGATTGCTCCCTTATTGCCGACGCCTATCTTGCGGGTGGCACCGGCCTCGCGCTTCACTTCGGCCATCGGCTATCGGTAGATCTGGACTTCTTCATCGCGGACCTGTTCGACGAAGAGAGTTTCCTCGCGAGCGTGCAGGCCATGCCCGACTTTTCGCTTGTCGCAAAAGCGCCGCACACAATTCATGCGGTGATCCAGGGGACCAAGGTGAGCTTTCTCGGCTATCCCTATCCGGTGCTCTTCTCCCCAGCTAGATTCCTCGAAGTTCAAGTGGCCGACGCCCGCGATATCGCCTGTATGAAGGTGAGCGCGATCGCGAGCCGAGGCACGAAGCGCGACTTCATCGATCTCTACGTAGCGAGCGAGCGCTTCGGCCTGAAGAGCATCCTCGGCTGGTTCGCCCGAAAGTATGTACAGACCAGGTATAACCGCCTGCACATTCTGAAGTCGCTCACGTTCTTTCGGGATGCGGCGAAAGATCCAATGCCGCACATGCTCGCGCCGATTGCCTGGGACGACGTCGCGCATTTCTTCAGCCAGGAAGTGTTGGGGCTGCTAGAGTGGGCCGCGGAGTAACGGCCTATTCATCCAGGAAGCGCGTGGTTTCTTCTAGAAATATGTCCAGGCGATCGTGATGCACCCAGTGGCCGGCTCCTGGAACGCGCACCAGGCGGTAGTTTTTGATTACCGATGCGCGGCCGCCCGATTCCGGATCCGGGGCCCAGCTCTCCATGCCCCAGAACAGTAGCACTGGGCAGGTGATATCGCCGAGGATCGTGCCCAGATCTTCCAGACGGTTGCCATAAGGCGGGAAACTGCGGGCGTAGTTGTCGAACTTCCAGATCAGCGATCCGTCCGCATTCCAGTTGGTGCCGTGCAGTGTGAGGTGGCGCGCTACGTCGTCCGAGAGGTGGGGATTCGCTTCCTTCATTCGCGCGACGGCAGCTTCGATGTTTGGATAGCTGTGTGGCTCGCGGCGCTCGGTTTGGCGGACGCCCTCGATCCAGTTACGCATCCGCTCGGGTGCTGGTTTGTGAACCTTATGCGAGGCCGGAAGCCCCAGGCCCTCGATGGATACGGCTTTGCGGACACGGTCGGGATAAATGCCGGAATAGAGCATTGTGATGATGCCGCCGAGCGAATGGCCGACCAGAGTGACCGGGAATTCGTCGATGACATCCACCAGCGCGGAAAGATCCAGCACGTGTTCGGCGAGGCTGTAGAGCGCGCCGGGTGCCCAGGCGCTGTTGCCGTGGCCGCGGAGATCCATGGCGTAGACGTGGAAATTCTCGCGGAGGGTGCGCGCCACCCAATCCCAGTTACGGGCGTGATCCAAGCCGCCATGCACCAGCACGAGCGGAGGTTTTCCGTCCTGGCCCCAGTCCCAGAAATGGAGCTTGAGGCGATGAGAGTAGTAGTAGTGAGAGACAGGTTCCATCCCAATCATCTAGTGTAAGAAATCTGGGCAAGCCGGAGGCATGCCCCACCTTACTGCTTCAAGTGGGCGGCTTGCTCGCGGACTTCGGCGTGATGGCGGACGTCGATACCCTTCATTAGAAACAGGACGTCTTCAGCGATGTTGGTGGCGTGGTCGGCGATACGCTCCAGGTTGTGGGCGATGAACATCAGGTCCACGGCGCGCGGGATGGTGGTGCTTTCTTCCTGCATGAACGCCACCAGCTCCTTGTAGACGGCGTCGCGGAGCTGATCCACTTCGTCGTCGGAGAGAAGCACGCTGCGCGCCAGTTGTTCATCGCGCTTTACGAGCGCATCCAGGCTCTTGCGAACCATTGCCTCGGCCAGATCCGCCATGCGCGGGATGTCGATCAACGGCTTTACTGGGGGCTCCTTCATCAGGGACAGAGCGCGCTCGGTGATATTTACCGCGAGATCGCCCATGCGTTCGAGATCGCCATTGATTTTGATCGCCGCTGTCAAGAAGCGCATATCTCGCGCCATGGGCTGATAAAGCGCCAGCAAGCGTGTGGCAAACTCGTCGATCTCGATGTCCTTCTGATTGATCTGGGCTTCTTTCCACAACACTTCCTTGGCGAGCTGGTCGTCACGCTCGACGAGCGCGGAAACGCTCTGATGGATGGCGGACTCAACCAGGCCGGCCATCTCGAGCAGGCGGCGCTGCAATTCGTCAAGTTCTTCTCTGAAGTGGACCAAAGACTGCTCCTTAGCTATTTAGTTTCGCAAGTCGGAGACTTGCGCTACGGGGAAGGCTACCCGAACCGGCCGGTGATGTAATCTTCCGTTTCTTTTCGTTCCGGCCGCTTGAAAATGATTTCGGTCTTGTCGAACTCTATTAATCTGCCGAGCAGGAAGAAGCCGGTAAACTCAGCCACGCGGGCGGCCTGCTGCATGTTGTGCGTGACGATCACCTGCGTACATTGATCCTTGAGCGTAAAGAGCAGGTCCTCTATTTTCGATGTCGCGATTGGATCCAGAGCCGAGCACGGTTCGTCCAATAACAGGACCTCGGGATCCACGGCCAGGGCTCTTGCAATGCACAACCGCTGCTGCTGGCCTCCAGATAAACTATACGCCGATTGGTTCAGCTTGTCCTTGACTTCGTCCCAAAGCGCGGCTCGCTTCAAGCTGTGTTCCACCTGATCGCCCAGCGATTGTTTGCCCTTGAGTCCATTAACGCGTAGCCCATATGCCACGTTGTCGAAGATGGATTTGGGAAAGGGGTTGGGCCGCTGGAACACCATGCCCACGCGGCGCCGCAGATTGGTTACATCCAGCTCGAGCACGTTTTGGCCATCCAGCAGAACCTGGCCGTCGTAGCGGGCGCTCTTGATGGTTTCGTTGATCCGGTTGAGCGTTCGCAGAAACGTGGATTTCCCGCATCCGGAGGGACCGATCAAGGCGGTGATGTGTTTCTCGGGAACCTCCAGGTTGATCTCGTGCAGCGCCTGAAAGCTTCCATAGAAGAAATTCAGCTTTTCCGTCTTCAACTTGGCTTTCGACGGCGCCTCTTGCGGGCTGGAGGGCGGAAGTGGAGGAACCATCATCTCGCTCATTTTGGCTGATCCTTGTACGGCGCCCATAAAGACAAGCTTACCCCCTTTGGACCGAGGTCCCCCGCGAGAGCACCAAGCGGGCGGCAATATTTGTGATTAGCACGAACCCTAATAGCACTAAGCCGGCGGCCCAGGCCTGGCGGTGCCAATCGTCATACGGAGAGGTAGCCAGTTTGTAAATCATGACGGGGAGGGTGGCCGTCGGTTCGGTGAGTTTGTCCGACCAAAACTGGTTGTTCAGACTGGTAAACAGGAGCGGCGCGGTTTCACCGGCGACTCGAGCCACGCCCAGTATCAACCCGGTCAGGATACCTTGCCGGGCGGCGGGAACCACGACGGTCAGAATGGTCCGGGTTTTGGTGGCGCCCAGAGCTAGCGACGCTTCGCGCAGGGAATTCGGAATGGCGCGCAAAAAATGTTCCGTGCTGCGAAGCCCAATTGGGATCATCATCAGGCTGAGGGCGAAGCCGCCGGCCCAGGCGGAAAAGGTGTGCATCGGTACTACGATCACGGTCCACGCAAAAATTCCGATGACAATGGACGGAACGCCGTTCAACAAATCGGCGGTATAGCGCACGAACATCGGAAAAGTTTTGCCGCCGAACTCGGCCAGGTAAATGCCACCCAGAAATCCTACCGGGACGCCGATCACGACCGCGATCAATATCGTGATGCCGCTGCCCACGATGGCGTTGGCCAATCCTCCGCCGGTTTCACCCGCGGAAAGCGGCAGTTTGGTGAAGAAATTCCAATCCAAGGAGCGGAAGCCGTTCCAAACCAGAAAGCCCAGGATCACGAAGAGGACGGCCACCGTTATAAAAGTACAGACACCGGTGAGGGCCAGCATTACATTGTTCAGGAGGTTTCTGCGCCTGGTTCGACCTGTAAGAGTGGGGACCATCAGTCTTGCTTGGATCCTTTCTTGGTGGTGGCCAGGATCAGCAGTTGCGCGGAGGCGTTGAGAATGATGGTGATCAAGAACAGAACTAATCCTAATTCCACCAGAGCGCCCTGATAAAGATCACCGGTGGCTTCGGTGAATTCGTTGGCGATGACTGCGGCGATGGTGTAACCGGGCTTGAGCAGAGAAGCATGGATGGAGGGATCGTTGCCGATGACCATTGTGACAGCCATGGTTTCTCCCAAAGCTCGCGCCAGCGCCAGGAAAATGGATCCGATGATGCCAAGCCGCGCGTGGGGAACTACCACCTGCCATGTGGATTCCCATTTGGTGGCTCCCAGGGCGAGAGCGGCCTCGCGCTGCTCTATGGGCACAGCCAGCAGCGATTCTCGCGAGATGGAGATGATGAACGGAAAGGTCATGATCGCAAGAACCAAGCCTGCCGCCAGGTAGCCATAGCCTAGCGGGGCTCCTTTGAATAAAGGCAGAAATCCGACGGTGTTTTTCAGGAACGGCTCGCCGTACTTGCTCAGGAACGGGACCAGCGTGAAAATTGCCAGCAGCCCGTAGATCACGCTGGGCACCGCAGCCAGCAATTCAACCAGGAAGGTGCAAGTATTGGAGAGTTTGGGTGGGGCGAGCTCCGACAAAAAAATCGCGGCCCCTACAGCGAGAGGAACCGAAATTAAAAGGGCCAGGAAAGAGGTGAGTACCGTTCCGTAGATGAAGGGCAGCGCTCCGAATTTCTCCGCGACAGGATCCCAGGAGCTGGTAAATAGGAAGCCCAAACCGAACTTGGCGCGGGAAGTGGAAGAGTGAATCCACAGCTCGTAGACTAGAAAGACAGTGACCAGAAACACGCTAGCGGCGAAGATCAGAGTGATCAGGTGCGCGGCCTTATCGCCGTCCCGGAGGCGCTTCAAGAAGCTACGCGCCGCAGGTTGGGGCGGCGCGGCGATAACTGCGGTTCCCATGAATGGACGCTTACTGAATCAGACCGATCTGCTTTTCTTCCTTCGCCACAACCGGCTGGGGAAGCGCCGCGTAGTCGAGCCCCGCCGCAAACTTCTGGCCCTCCGCCAGCATCCACTTCAGAAAACTCTGTATGGCGTTTTTCTTGGTGGCATTGTCGAATTTGTTGGGGATCAGCAACCAGGTGAACGACGAGACCGGATAGGCTTTCTTGCCTGGTGCGTTGGTGATGGAGACGCGGAAATCATCGGGCATGTTTTTGGCTGCTCCCGCGGCGGCTTCAGAAACGGAATCGAAGTCGGCCCTCACAAATGTGCCGGCCGAATTTCTTATCGCTCCATAGGCCATCTTGTTTTGTGCCGCGTAAATCAATTCCACATAACCGATCGAGTTGGCGGTCTGCTTCACTGTCCCCGCCACGCCTTCGTTGCCTTTGCCGCCCAGGCCGGTTGGCCAGGCGACGGAAGTTCCCGCGCCCACCTTGGATTTCCATTCGGGGCTGATTTTGGACAGGTAATCTGTCCACACGAAAGTGGTGCCGCTGCCATCCGAGCGATGAACCACCTGGATCTCCGCATCCGGGAAGTTCACTCCCGGATTGTCCTTCTTCAAGGCCGCATCGTTCCACTTCGTGATCTTGCCCAGATAGATGCCCGCCAAGGATTCCGGAGTGAAATTGAGTATCGCGGTTACTCCCGGGATGTTATAGGTCGGAACAAGCCCTCCCAGCACTGTCGGAAAGTGAAGCACTTTGACCTTGGTGATTTTTGAAAGCTGCTCATTGGTCATTGGCATGTCCGACGCTCCAAAATCCACGGTGCCTTGGGTGAGTTGTTGAATCCCGGCGCCTGATCCCAGCGACTGGTAGTTGATCTGGACATCCGGATGTAGCTTATGAAACTCCTGGAACCACTTTTGATAGATAACTGCTGGAAACGTAGCGCCCGCCGCGTTGATGGTTTCCGCGGGCAGGCTGACGCTGGAGCCTAGTATCAAAATTGCTGACAACGCTATAGCAAGTCTTTGTCTTGTCACACTCATTCCTTCCCCGACGGTTTATGTGCGACCGCGTGTTGAGGATAGCTTTGTGGGGTTAGCAAAAAATGACAATTTGGTTAAAATCAAGTTACAGCGAAGGTTCATCGGTTCTTCGGTTCTTCGGTTCTTCGGTTCTGGGAACCGGATGTTGTTGAAAGTGAGGAACTATTGAATCTAAGAACTGAAAAACCGGGGAACTGTGAGAGTGAAGCGGGAACCTTGTCCTACCTGGCTTGATACGGCGACGGTTCCGCCCATTTGTTCAATTACGTGCTTCACGATGGACAGACCCAGGCCGGTGCCGCCCATTTCCTTGGATCGTCCTTTGTCGACGCGGTAGAAACGCTCGAAGACTCTCGGCAGGTCTTCGGAAGGGATTCCGATGCCGGTATCGGAAATGATAATTTGCGCCGTTCCATCAGTGGAATGTACCTCCACCCGTACTTCGCCATGGGGCCGGTTGAATTTGACCGCATTGTCCAGTAGATTGACGAACACCTGTTCGAGCTGGAGTTCGTTGCCCAGCACCTGCACGTCGTCAAGCTCTTCGGAAAGCAAGCGCACACCGCGGATCCGCGCGCCGGATTCCACGGTGCGTAGCGCGGATTCCAAGGCTGAGCGAATTGAGACGGGCTTGGGTGGAGGAGCGGCGAGGTTGGATTCCAGTTCCGAGATGGTCAACAGGTCGGAGGCGATGTTGGTGAGCCGGGTGGCTTGCGCCTGAATGATCTCGACGAAGCGGTGATTGTTCTCCTGATCCTGAAGCGCGCCGTCGAGCAATGTTTCGGCATAGCCGCGAATGGCGGCCAGGGGAGTGCGCAGCTCGTGCGAAACGTTGGCGACGAAGTCCTTGCGGACGCGTTCCAGGCGCTCGATCTCGGTGACATCGTGGAGAATTGCGAGCGCGCCGCGGGTGGAGGGTCCGGCCAAGGGTCCGGCCAGCACTTCAAAGGAATGTTGGTCGGCGGCCGACAGAGTAAGGCGGCGCTCCACGCGTTCGCCGGTGGAAAGAACATCAGTCATGATCTCGATCAGTGCTGGATCGCGCACCAGTTCGAGAAGCTGCATGCCTGGACTCACGGGAATGCGCGCGCCCATAGTTCGCGCGAATGAATTATTGCAAAAGGTCACTCGCAGATCTTTGTCCACGGCGAGCACGCCTTCCACCATGCTGGACAGGATGGCTTCCCGGCGCGCCCCCTCCAGCTTCAGGCTCTCCAACAGCGCGCGGATGCGAGGCACGGTGCGCCGGAGCGATTGGGCCAGCGCTCCCAGGTCATCGTCGCCGGAAGGCAGCTCTTGCTCTGAAATCTGCGGATCTAAGAGACGTTCGCTATAAGCTCGCAGGCTGGAGATTTGGCGTGAGAACGATTCCACGAAGATAAATGCGAGTCCGGCCGCCAGCGCGAGGCTGAGCAGAGATACGGCCAGCAGACGGAAGCTTAGTGCGCTGGCGCGGGCGTTGATAGGGTCGAGCGATCGGGACAGCTTGAGCGTGGCGGCCGGCGCGGCGTCGACCGGAACCGCGACGGAAAGTAGTGTCGCGGTTTCTGTATTCGGCTCGGAATCGGCCAGCGTTGCGCCATTGCGATCCAGCACCGTAACGCGTGCGCCGGATTGTGCAGCCACAGACTTCACCCAGGTATCGAAGTGCGGGCTTGCGGCCGGCAATTGCGCCGCGAGCATTCGCGCTTGAGTTGTGAGAGCGGCGCGCAGGTCCTCAGTTTCGTTGTTCGATGTGACGTGGGTAACGTAGAGATCCACGCCAAATAGGGAAATTGCGAACAGAACGAAGGCGCTCCAAAGGAATCTTCTGACGATCCGCGTCCGCATGCACCCAGCCTAGCCTCGAATGAAAGGAACTATAGCACGAGCCAGGCCGGCCGGTAGAGAACTCGATTACTTTTCGCTGGACGCTTTTCGGCGCGCGCAGGCTGGTCCCTGATAGGCTAGGCGCTTCACGTTACTGATGCTGATCGTTTTAGCAGCCTCATCGACGACGGCTTGAATTTCAATGTGGTATCCCAAATCCTCGACGACCGATGAATAGTCCTTGACCCGGAAGATCGCCCTGGCTTGCTACGCACATATCCTCCAGCCGCTCGCGCGCTTTAAATCAAACGTCGGTGCCCGCGAGAACTTGGCGAAACAAATCCTGTCCAATTTCCCGTATCCGCCGCTCGATCCTTTCAGCGATTTTCGGCGCTGGCTCAAGCGGATAAACCAAATAATCTTCCAGATACCAGCGAATATCTTCGGCATCCTGCGCTGATAGGGAAAATGAAAACGGACGCGTTACCTTCTGCGGTGCTAGCCCGTCGTCCACGAACGACACGTCTACGTTCGCACCGGACTGCACAATCCGCAGGGTCGCCACAACGATGAATCGATTCTAGCAATCCTTGAGCCACTAGTAGAAATATACTAGCGACCAATCGCCGCTAAAGCGCTAAGCTAATCAAAAGGGTCAATGCAATCAAAGCTGTCCAAGTGGGTCGCTATAGCCTTCCTTGTACTCCTGCTGAACACTGCTTATATCGCGGCCTTCGCCGAAGCCAGCGTTTTTTACATGGGCAACGTGCTGCTGCACCTGGTGCTGGGCGTCGCGCTGTCCATAGCGGTCGTATTTCTGATCGCGAAGAACGCTGACCTCCGCCGCAATATGTCCACCGCGCTCGGCTTTTTCCTGGTTGCATTTCTCGCTGCCGTCTATCTCGTCGCCGCCGGCAACATCCGCGAGCACCGCTGGGTCTTGTGGGTCCATATCTTGGCCGCTCTGCAGGGCGTCGTTGCGCTGATTCCTTTCGCATGGAAACAGCGGCGCTTTCGCCCAGCTTTCCAGATCGCCCTCGCCGTGCTGGTGCTGTTTCCGCTCTCCACCTACGTCTATCGAAGAATCTCGCCGAATCCGAACGACCGCATTCACAACCCTCACACCGCGCCACTTTCCATGGATGGCGAAGGCGGCGGCCCCAAGTCGCCTTTCTTCCCATCGTCCGCCAAGACCAACGTCGGTGGCATCATTCCCTCCAACTTTTTCATGGATTCCGCGGCTTGCGGCGAATGCCACAAAGATATTTACGAGCAGTGGAAAAGCTCCGTCCACCATTTCGCTTCCTTTAATAATCAGTTCTATCGAAAAGCGATCGAATACATGCAGTCGACCATCGGCACTCGACCCAGCAAGTGGTGCGCCGGCTGTCACGATCACGCCGTTTTTTTCAACGGGCGCTTTGATCGGCCCATCAGCGAGCAGATCGACACTGCGGAAGCGCATGCAGGCCTGGCTTGTACGTCCTGCCACGCCATTGTTCACGTCGATAGCTCCATGGGCAACGGTGGGTTCACCATCGAATATCCGCCGCTCCATGAGCTTGCAACCAGCAAGAATCCCGTCATCCACGCACTCGACCACTTTCTGACGTATCTCGATCCGGAACCGCATCGCCGCACGTTCATGAAACCTTTCATGCGCCAGGACGCCCCTGAATTCTGCGCGGCCTGCCACAAGGTCCATCTGGATGTCCCGGTGAACAACTATCGCTGGTTCCGCGGTTTCGACGACTACGACAATTGGCAGGCCAGCGCTGTTTCAGGGCAAGGCGCGCGATCGTTCTATTACCCTCCGAAAAGTTCCACATGCGTGGATTGCCATATGCCGCTGGTGGCCTCGCACGACCCCGGCAATCATGACGGCCAGATCCATTCGCACCGCTTTCCGGCCGCGAACACGGCGATCCCCTATGTAAATAAGGATGCCGATCAGCTCAAGGCTGAGGAAGATTTCCTGAAGTCGGGCTTCATCACCGTCGACATTTTCTCAGCGTCGCCCGTGGACGCGCACAAAGGAGAAACCGCCATGGTTCGGCGGTCGGGCGAGGGTCCACAATTGATGTCCGGTTTCGCTGTGGGCGAGGAAGCCGAGCAACAGCACGAGGTCGTCATTCGCGAAGTCGGCCAAGTTGCGGCTCCGCTCGACAAAGCCGGCGCGGTTTTCGTGCCCGGCTCAACGGCACGCGTGGACGTGGTGGTGCGCACACGAAAGATCGGTCATTTCTTTCCGGCCGGTACCGTGGATTCCTTCGATGTGTGGCTGGAGCTCCAAGGGCACGACGCGGACGGCCGCGTAATTTTCTGGAGCGGCCAGGTGGAGGACAACGGCCACGGTCCGGTTGAGCCCGGCGCGCATTTCTATAAGGCATACCAGCTCGACGCCGCCGGTAATCAAATCAACAAACGCAATGCTTGGCAGGCGCGTAGCGTTCTTTACGTACGCCTGATCCCGCCCGGCGCGGCCGACGTGGCCCACTACCTGGTGCGCATTCCGAAAGATGCCAAGGGGCCAATCACGCTCGACGCTAAGCTGAACTATCGCAAGTTCTCGTACTACTACACGCAATTCGCATTCGCCGGCCAACCCGCGCCTGGTCAGGATCCATCGCTACTCAGTCCCGATCACAACAGCTTGAAATATCTCTTCGCCGCGAGCAACATTCCAGCCAACGTATCGAGCGAAATTAAAGGCGAGATCCCCAACCTGCCCATCGTGACGTTGGCGCAGGCGGAGACCAAGCTCCAGCTCGGCCAAGCGCCGACGGTTTGGAAACCGATCGTCTCAAAAGGAGATCGCGAGCGCTGGAACGACTGGGGGATCGGTCTACTGCTGCAAGGCGATCTGAAGGGCGCCGAATACGCGTTCCGCAAGGTCACCGAGGCCGAGCCGGAATATCCCGATGGCTGGCTGAACGTAGCGCGCGCCCTGATTCAGGAAGGCGAAACAGACGCCGCGAAACCGTTCATCCAGAAATCGCTTGCGTTGAATTCCAAGCTGGGTCGAACATGGTATTTCAAAGCCTTGGCCGAAAAAGCCGATGGCGATTACGATGCCGCGCTCACCTCGATACGAACCGCGGCTCAGATGTATCCGCGCGACCGTGTGGTACTAAATCAAATCGCCCGCATCCTGTTCTTGAAGCGCCAGTACGCCGAAGCAGTCAAGGTGCTCGAACGGGTCTGCGATGTAGATCCCGAAGACCTGCAGATGCACTATACAATGATGCTCTGCTACCGCGGCCTGGGCGATCAGGAGAAAGCCGCCCGCGAGCAGAAGCTGTTCCAGCGCTTCAAGGCCGAAGAATCCGCGCAATCCATCACAGCTTCGCGCCGCCTCCAGAGCCCGGAGGACAACAACGAACGCCAGCAGATCCACGACCACGAAAGCGTAGATCTGCGTGGGGCAAGTCTCCGACTTGCCAATCGGCAATCCGGCGGCGGTTCCAAATGAAATCCCTCAGCATCACCGTCTGCCTCGCCATCGCCGTTGTGCTACTCGCCGCCACCCAACCACCCGCAACCAACGTTCACTTCACCGACGTAACGGCCTCCGCCGGAATCAAATTCCACCACAACGCCGGAAAAGCCGGTCAGAAATACCTTCCCGAAACCATGGGCTCGGGCGTCGCCTTCTTCGACGCCGACGGCGACGGTTGGCCCGACATTCTGCTCATCAACAGCAAAGACTGGACACCGCGCGGACGGAAATCCCTCCCAGCTCTCTATCACAACAATCACGACGGCACATTCACCGACGTTACCGCCGGAAGCGGACTAGATGTGGAGATGTACGGAATGGGCGTGGCCATTGCCGACTACGATAATGACGGCCGCCAGGATGTCTACATCACGGCCATCGATGGCGACCATTTATTCCACAACGAAGGCCATGGGAAATTTCGCGACGTCACCGCCGCATCCGGCATCCACAACGCGAACTTCGGGACCAGCGCCGCCTGGTTCGACTATGATCGGGATGGCAAAGTGGACCTGTTCGTCGCGAATTACGTGCAGTGGACTGAGAAGGGCGATATCCGCTGCTCGCTGGACGGAGCTGTGCGATCGTACTGCACGCCGGAATCTTACAAGGGCGCCAAGTCTCGCCTCTTTCACAACCTCGGCGGCGGAAAGTTTGAGGATGTCACCGACAAAGCCGGCCTGGGCGACCCCTCAAGCAAGTCGCTGGGCGTGACCATCCTCGATTACAACGGCGACGGCTGGCCGGACATCTTCGTCTCCAACGATACGCAGCCCAATAAACTGTACCGGAATAATCGCAACGGCACGTTCACCGAAGAAGGCATGGTAGCGGGTGTTGCGTTCGGCGAAGATGGAGTGTCGCGCGGAGCGATGGGCGCGGATTCGGCCGACTACGATCGCTCCGGCCGGCCGGACTTGTTGGTGGGCAACTTCTCGAACCAAATGCTTGGCCTCTATCACAACGAGGGCACAGGCTTGTTCGTCGACGAAGCGCCCAGCTCCAGCGTCGGCCGCGCCAGTCTGCTCACACT
This sequence comes from Bryobacterales bacterium, assembly GCA_003162425.1. Lineage (GTDB taxonomy): Bacteria > Acidobacteriota > Terriglobia > Bryobacterales > Bryobacteraceae > Palsa-89. The sequence continues at coordinate 57,022 of PMOK01000178.1, forward strand.
CGCGTTCGGCGTATTCTTCTTCGATTACGATCTGGATGGCTATCCCGATATCTTCGCCGCCAACGGCCATATAGACGAAGAGATCAATCGCGTCCAACCCAAAGTGCGATATCAGCAACCGCCGCTGCTGTTTCGAAACCTGGGGCAGAGGCGATTCGAAAACGTGACCGCGTCCATGGGTCCTGAGTTCAATCGTCCGATTGTTGCCCGCGGAGCTGCGTATGCCGATTACGATCACGACGGCGATCTCGATGTAATCATCAGCACCAACAACGGCCCCGCATACCTGTTCCGCAACGATGGCGGCAATAAGAACAACTGGCTGAATGTGCGTCTGACTGGAACTAAATCGAACCGCAGCGCAATCGGCGCAGTAGTGCGCATCGAAAGCGCGTCGGGCAAACAGTGGAATATGGTTCGCAGCGGGTCCAGTTATTGCTCGCAAAGCGATCTGGCCCTGACCTTTGGCGTAGGTCATGATACGAAGGTTACTCAGCTACAAATAGAATGGCCAAGTGGTGCAAAACAGCAACTTACAAACATTTCTGTTAACCAATTCTTAAAGATAGAAGAGCCTCGGTAGCGCGAACATTTTCGAACCTTTTGGCGGTTTGCTTCGTCTAAGTATGCATGAGCCGAGCACAGGTCCAATCCATAACCCGAGTGGAGGCTTGGCGCGCATATCAGAGAGCATTTCACCAGTTTTCCGAGCGTGTGCGGCACCTCCAGATGCTAACTACCGATCCGCATCCCAACCGGAACGCGATTGAAGCAGCGCTAGTTGGCGTCGAGAAGGCCCGTGTGATCTACGATGGTTGCCGCGATGAGTTGGCGCGCGAGCTTCTGCCGCCCTCACGGAGTGCAGGTTTTCCGTCCGCAGATCCTCCCCAAGCCATCAATGAACGCGTCAAAGGCATTGCTGAGCTTCTGTGGGAAAGCGCCGGGCGTCCGGAGGGTACCGCCGATCAAGACTGGCATCTAGCGGAAGATATCGTGAAACGCGCCGCCACAGCCGCGTAACCCGTGGCGCACGCACTCGTGCGTGCCGCGTCGGCACTCATGCCGACGCCCGGCTTCACCTTCACGCTCCACAACATTTCTTATACTTCTTGCCACTCCCACAGGGACACGGATCGTTGCGGCCAATTTTCAGCTTCGCCACAGGTTCTTCGTCTGACTCATCGGCGCCCAGTTCGTCAGGCTCGGCCGAGAAGACCGGTTTCTTTCCATGCAGTATCAGGCGCTGGTCCAGCGCGATCTCGACCAGTTCCTCCTCGTCCGGTTTGAATCCTCCCACCACGTCGTCGATCTTGTTCAGCAACGACCGAATCCGGCCTGGCGACGTCTCGCCCGGCACCGACAACGCATAGGCGAACAATGCGTCGCTGCGAAATTCTTCGTCCTCGAAGAAAGGTACTAAGCGCGGTGCCTCCGCTTGCAAATTGAGATACCCGATCGCCCAGATCGCCTGACGCTTGACCTCAGGATCAGGATCGTCCAGATGCTGCGGCGGGTGTGCTGCGAAGCGCTTGTCGAATGATCGTCCCATGGCCTGGAGCGCCTTGGCGCGGCCACGTGGATCGGCATACAAGTTCTCGATGGCCTGAAAAACGGAGGCGTTGTCGGTCTGCTGCGCAAGCGCAACCGCGGCGCCACCTTTTTCCTCAACCGATGTCCCCGTGTCGGACAGCACGCCAAGCATCGCGCGGCGGATTTCCGGCTCATTGCTGATCTCTCCGAGCGTTTCCCAACATTCGCCTCGAACCTGCAAATCAGGGTCGTTCTTGGCCATTTCCAGCAGCCGCGCACCGATCTTTTCCGTGAACGCTGGCCCGCGGTAGAATGCCGCAACCTCAGCTCTCAACTCGGCTGAGCCGCTCGCGAGCATCTCGATTCTCGCTTCGTCGTCCAAAAGTTCGAGCGGAGGCGAATCACTCTCCGGATAAAGTGACCACAGGTCGAACGGCTCTTCCTGCTCTTCAACCGCCTGCATTCCTGAGGAAAGATCCTCAATGAACCTCTTGATTCTGACGGCGTCGATACTCTCCGGCGGGAGAAGTGCATGGGCCGCTTCTAACGCAGGAATGCCCGCGGGATCACCATACATATCCAACAACAAGGCCGCATCAGGATCGCCTTCGTCGAGACGCTGAGTCAGCGCTTCGAGAATACGTGGATCGCGGACGCGCAATTGCGAAAGCAGGAAGGGCACATCTCCTTCCTCTTCCCCAGCTTCTTCGAGCTCTTTCAATAACCCGAGCAGCGGGTCCACCGAAGCCGCGCCGAACTGTACCAGAGTCTCCACCAAATCATCCTGGATGTCGAGCGGAGCCCGCCGAGCCAGATCAACAAGAAAAGGGATAGCTTCCGGCGTGCGGAGGTGACGAAAAATATCAACCAAAACATCTTGGAAAATTACAGTGTCCTGTTCGTGATCTTCGGCGGCGAACCGGACCAGGGCGGGAATACTGATCTCCGGACGATCCACGATTGCATGCAGGAAGCGATGGTCGATCCCGATATATCCGGCCGACGCGGCTTCGAGCAGCTTATCAGGAGGAACGTCCGCCAGGCGCGCTGGATCGAAAATGAGATCGTTCATACCGAACCGCGACCGTAAGGGAGTCGGTGCTTTTAGGCTATTCTGCGTCTTTCACCACGTGCACCGTGATCTCAGCCGGAACCTCCCGATGCAGCCGCAACGTTACCTTGAATTCGCCCAGCGTCTTAATGGGCTCATCCAGAGCTATCTTGCGGCGGTCGATGGTGTAACCCTGCTGCTCCAGCGCATCCGCGATATCTTTCGACGTCACCGATCCGAAGAGTTGGTCGTTCTCACCAGCCTTCTGCTTAATGGTGACGTTGACGCCCGCCATCATCTTGGCCAGCTCGCCGGCATCGGAAACCAGTTTGGCTTCCTTGCGCAGGTGACCCTGACGCTCCTGCTCGACGATCTTCTTATTGGATTCCGTGGCCGCCACGGCCAGCCGTTTGGGCAGCAGAAAATTGCGTGCGTAGCCGGGCGTAACCTTCACCAACTGGCCGCGCGTGCCTAGTTTTTCGACGTCTTCTCTGAGAATGACTTCCATGATGATCCTTCCTTAAATAGCGCAAAGGGTACGGCGCGCTCCGCCAGACTTAACCAGAACTTCGCGCCGCACTGGCGTTTTGCGCGTGTTACTAAATCGGCGCGGCGAACGGAATCAGCACGATATTGCGCGCCTGCTTGATCGCCTCGGCTAAGCGGCGCTGGTGAGGAGTGCAGACGCCGGAGATGCGGCGCGGGACTATTTTGCCGCGCTCGGAGATAAACGACATGAGCATCCTCACGTCCTTATAATTGATATCGTCGATCTTCTCGACGCAGAAACGGCACACCTTCTTGCGCCGGAAGTATTGCTTCTTGGTAGCCATCGCCTTGTCGCCGCCGGTGGGGCGCTGCGAAGCGCTCATGGGACGTCCGCCTCTTGATTCGGCCATGATTGTCTCCTATTCTTTCTCCACCGGAGTTGGAGCTCCAGGCATTGGGGCGCCGGGCCGCGGCACGGGCTCGGCTGCGCCCGCCATGGCGTGTTCCATGGATGGCGCGCTCGGCGATGCCACGGGCGCCGCGGGCTTTCGGGCCGCACGCTTATCGCGCGATTTCTTGCGCTTCGCGATCTTCTTCAGCTTCTCATCGATGCGCACGGTGATAAATTTCATCACCTGATCCTGCACGCGAAGCTGGCGTTCCAGTTCACGCACGGTCTCCGGCTTGGCAGTAAATTGCAGCAGCACGTAAAAACCTTCGGTGCGTTTCTGCACGCGATAGGCAAGCTTGCGGACGCCCCACTTGTCCACTTTATCCACGTTGCCGCCTTGTCCGGCGATCAGCGTGGTGAGCCGCTCAATCAATTGATCGGTCTCTTCCTCCGGCAAATCGGGCCGGACGATGAACAACTCTTCGTAGATCCTCATTCTTCCTCGTTTAAGCCTGGGGCGCGACGATTAAATTTCGCCATGGACTTTTCGACGCCTTCAGCAATTATGGACTCCACTGCCTGTGATGCATAATCCAGCAGTTCGTCCAATTCCTCTCTCCGCGCCCGGTTTAACTTCCCAAGCACAATTCGGGCGCCGTCCTTTTCGCGACGGCCCCCGTGAATCCCCAGGCGAACCCGGGGAAACTCATTTGTTCCGGTGGTGCGGATCACCGAACCCACTCCGCGATGCCCGGCGGCCGAACCGCCCGGCCGGATCCGCAACGATTGCCAGGGTAGATCCAGCTCGTCGTAGATCAGGATCAGATCCCGGGGCGCAATCTCATGTTTCACCAACAGCCCGTTCACCGACTCGCCGCTGACATTCATGAACGTTTGCGGCTTGGCGAGCATTACCCGCTTACTCCCCACCGTTCCGTGCCCCACCAGCGCGCGGGCATCCTTGCGCCCAACCTTAATGCCGTTCCGCACCGCCAACCGGTCCACCACCAAAAATCCAAGGTTGTGGGGTGTTACTTCGTAATCTTCCCCCGGATTGCCGAGCCCCACTACAAGCTTTTCGAACTCCCCGGCCATCGGTTAGGCAGCAGGCGACAGGCTGCAGGCGGCAGAAACCCGATCGGCGCGCTGCCGCCTGCCGCCTGCCGCCTGCAGCCTGCCGCCTGAACTCACTTCTTCTTCCCCTTCTCTTTCTCCACCTTCTCCGGCTTCTCCGCCTTTTCCGGCTCAGCGCCCTCTTCTTCCTTCTTGCCCTTCTTGATCACTTCGGGCTCGGTTGGCGTGGCCACCTCGGCGCCGGCTTCAGCCACAGGAGCCACCACCTCTTCAGCCTTCATGGTTACCACATGCGCGATCACCTGTTCGGGCGCACTGAGCAGCTTCATTGAGCCACTCAAGGGAATATCGCTCGCGCGCAGATTCTGACCGATCATCAATTCCGTGACGTCCACCGTAAATGACTCCGGTATCTCGTCCGGAAGACATTCGATCTCCACTTCGCGCGTGATGGCTTCGAGCAATCCGCCTTGGATCTTAACGCCCTGGGCCTCGCCCGTCATGTGTACCCGGACTTTGACGCTGATGCGTTTGGATAGATCGATGCGTTTCAAATCCACATGCAGCAAGGTTTCCTTCACCGGATCACGCTGCCAATCGACGATCATCACCGGGATTTCGTCGCCGCCNNACCTCTTTCGGACTAACGGCCACCGCGACAGCGGGTGCGTTGGCGCCGTACAACACCGCGGGGGCGAACCCCTTGACGCGGAGACGGCGGGCTTCATTCTTGCCACGCGATTCGCGCGGCTCGGCGGTGATTGTGATTTCTTTCCTCATTTTCCTTACTCCAGCAGGCGCTAGCCTGCGTCATTCTTTAAATAAATAGGGTGCTTACGGAACCGTCCTCATGGATTGACTGAATCGCGCGCGCCAGCAATGGAGCGACGTTCAGCGTCTTGATGCGGGAGCACCGCTTGGCGTCCTCCCGGAGCGGAATGGAATTAGTTACCACCACTTCCTGAAGCTTCGATCCCTCTATACGTTCCACAGCCGGTCCGGAAAGCACGGCGTGGGTAGCGCAAGCTGTGACGCTCAACGCACCCTGCTTCAATATTGCTTCGGCGCCCTTGGCGAGCGTACCGGCCGTATCAATCAAATCGTCCACAATCAAACAGTGCCGCCCCTCCACCTCGCCGATGATGTTCATCACTTCCGCGACGTTCACATCGGTCCGGCGCTTATCGATAATCGCCAACGGGGCATTCATATGTTTGGCGAAAGCGCGCGCGCGCTCCACGCCTCCAGCATCCGGCGAAACTACGGTCATGTCCCTGCGCCCGATAGAGTCGAAATACTCCAACATCACCGGCGCGGCAAACAGGTGATCTACCGGAACATCGAAGAATCCCTGAATCTGAGCCGCGTGCAGGTCCAAAGTAAGCACACGATCCGCACCAGCCCTCTGAATCAGGTTTGCAATCAACCGGGCGGAGATAGGCATCCGCGGCTTGTCTTTCCGATCCTGCCGCGCATACCCATAATAGGGTAACACTGCGGTGATGCGCTCTGCAGAGGCGCGCTTGAGGGCGTCGATCATCAACAGCAGTTCGATGATGTGGCGATCCACCGGAGTGCAGGTGGGCTGCACCACGAACACGTCGGCGCCGCGCACGTTCTCAAGAATCTGAAGCCGAATTTCACCGTCGGAAAAAGGCTCTACCGAGGCCGCGCCGAGCGTGCAACCAAGCGATCCGCAGATCTTCGCGGCCAATGCCGGATTGGCGTTGCCAGTGAAGATCTTCAGTTGGTCGAATCTCATTGTGCGTACCGGTCTTGCGACTGCCACGGCCATAGTTTGCTATCCACTGATTTGATACCCAATGCCAGCCCCAACTGCCGGCGCCACATTGCGTGATATTGGCTGCGGCGGACCAACGAAACGGGATGCACCTGATCGTCGGCGAACTCTCTCCGGAACCAACCCGCCGCCCGGTCTCGAAGCTGGCGGCTCGGGAAGATCCCAAAAATCGTGGAACCGCTCCCGCTCATCAGCGCTGGCCGGGCCCCCAAATTCAGCAGCTTTCCCTTAATTAATTTTAGATGACTGTGCTGGCGGAAGACAACACTTTCGAAATCGTTTTCGTACCCTTCGGAGACGTTCCATGTCACGGCTTGGAAATCATTCCTAGGACCTGCATTCGTCAATTCCCGGTTGAGTGCCCGGTATGCATCGGCCGTGGAAACATGAATACCGGGTGTTATCATGAGCGCGGGGAGGCTTGGAAGATCGGGGAGCGGGTAGACTTCGGTGCCGCGTCCCAGACCAACCGCGGTACCTCCGAGCAAGAAAAACGGCACGTCGCTGCCGAGCGATGCGGCCAGTTCCATCAGCTTCTCGATTCCCAGCGGCTTTTTCAGAAGCACTGGGAGAGCCAACAGTACAGCGGCCGCGTTGCTGGAACCGCCGCCCAACCCACCGCCCAGCGGTATGCGTTTTTTCAAAACGAACCCAAGCCGAGCCGTCTTCCCTGCGACCGAAAGCACGCTATCTGCCGTTTTTTCAATGATATTGCCAGGAATATTAATGTTTGAGTTGATCTCGATCCGAGTCCGCCCCGGACTGTACTCGATCTCAATAGTGTCCGCGAGCGAAATGGTCTGGAAGATGGTTCGAAGCTCGTGAAACCCGTCCGGACGCTTGTTCAGCACCCGCAGATCCAGATTGATCTTGGCCAGGGAGCGAACCCGGACACGGGCGGCCATCATTAATAATGTACGAGCGAGTGGACTTCGTGGCGGCCGAGCTTCTCGCGTCCCTTCAGGAAATCGAGTTCCAGGATGAACCCCAGGCCGGCCACTTTGCCCTGCAGCGTTTCCACCAATTCGGCGACTGCTGCGGCGGTTCCCCCCGTCGCCAGGACGTCGTCAATGATCAGGACGTTCTGGCCGGGACTGATGGCGTCCTTGTGGATTTCAAGTACATCGGTGCCATATTCGAGCTGATACTCGATCCTTGCCCGCTCGGCCGGCAATTTCTTCTGCTTGCGTACGGGGATGAAGCCGTAGCCCAAGGCGTAGGCAACAGCCGGAGCAATGATGAATCCACGGGCTTCGATGCCGAGCACCACGTCGATCGGAGTGGAACGATATAGCTCAGTCAATGAATCAATAACGTTCTTAAAGCCGGTGGCATCCTTGAGCAGAGTGGTGATGTCGTAGAAGTTGATGCCGGGCTTGGGAAAATCAGGCACTTCGCGGATGAGCGCTTTGAGCGAGTCCATGCGGGGAATCAGTATTGTAACACTGGTTCGGCGGTTGGTCGGCAATGTGAGCGAACAGACACCGAAGCAGGCGCATCACGGTTGTGTTTAGACCAAGTCCGATGAGCATGCCAAACGGTAGACAACGAGCTCTCGGTCAGAAAACACATATTCCTGGGGATTCCGGCGAAGCCGAACGCTGAATCCGGCATGAGCGGAGAAAGGGGTGCGGGGAAAGGGGCGGCAGCCCTTGTCCCCGCCTCAGCTCACGCTGGCCCCGGGGCGCGAACAGCACTCCGGACTCGAAAGTAACTTCCGGGTTGCCGACCATCCGGAAGTTGGAAGTCACCCCGGATGCGACCAAGACTAGCGTCCAAGTAAGGAACGATGTTACTTACCCTTTAGTCCGTCCAGCCAGGCGATTACTTCGAGTTCGACCCGGGCTGCGTCCATGACCGGCGCCTCACTGGTTCGAACGCCCGCAAGGTTCACCTACGGAGTACGAGAATGCCCAGAAGCGAATCCTTTAGGTGCTTCGATGGCAAAATGTAACCGATCACAACCGCTTAAGTCTACTCCCTGAGCGATGGGTGTTGGGCAACAAGCGTTTGGCTGAGAACCTTTGCCCAGCGATAAGAAGCTGAAGAATTGGATTAGTCCTGCTTCAAAGTGATGGCTTAAGCAGAAAATCTGGAGTAGTAAGAGAATTTTGTGCCTGTCTAGGCACATTACTTGGGCCTTCCTCGATTGAGAAGACCTATTTGAAAAGAGTCGCGAGTCCGATGAAATCCGGTACAACTTGAAGACCTGTGGTCCGGAGGAGCGCAAGACAGATGCAGACGAAACGAAGTAGTCTTGGGCTTTTCTTATGCGCGACAGCGCTGCTGGTCCCTTCCGCGCTCGAGGCCCAGTCAATTAAGATCAGTCCCAGTTACACCGCAGTCGGCGTCAACGGCACCGTGCAATACACGGCGCAGGTTACCGGGCTCGCCAACACGGCCGTGACGTGGTCGGTGAGCGGCGTCAAAGGCGGCAATGCGAGTTACGGAACCATTTCAACCGGCGGTCTCTACACTGCACCCGCCAAGATTCCGGCCAACGGGATCACGGTCACTGCGCTCGGTTCCGATAACAAGACCTCGGCCACCGTGTACGTCGCGGTCGAGCCGGTCGGCCCGTCGATCTCGTCGATTTCCCCCCAACCGATTCCGACCGGTTCCTATACGGTCACCCTGACCGGCACCGGCTTCCAGAAAGGCGCCATCGCCAGGACCCCGGGCGTAAACCTCCCGACCACCTTTGTCAACTCGACCACCATTACCACCTCCGGCTATCAGGCCTCGGCAGGGACCGTCGCGTTTCAGGTGGAGAATCCCGGAACCTTGTGGGGGCCGGCCTTCAATTCGACGTTTGCGGCGAGCGGGCCGCCTCCTCAACCGCCTCCTGCCCAGACCATTTCGCCAATGACGGCGACCGTCAAACTGGGCGCCACGCAACAATTCACTTCTTCGGGAGCCACGAGTTGGACCACGACCGCGGGAATCATCAGCACCAGCGGCCTGTTCACCGCTCCCGCAGTCATGCCGTCGTCGAGCGCGGTGACGGTAACGGCGACAGGGCCCGGCGGATCGGCTTCGGCAGCGGTCACGCTGCAAGCTCCACAAGCTCCGAATCCGCAAACGATTTCGCCGACCACCGTATCGTTGAACCTCGGCGCCACGCAGCAGTTCACCTCAGCCGGCGCGACGGCGTGGGCGGCGACCCACGGAACCGTCACCACTACCGGTCTGTACACCGCTCCATCGGCGATGTCTTCCACGGGAACCGACACGGTTATGGCGACCGGACCGGATGGAAGCGCCACTGCGACCGTCACGCTGATTCCGCCTCCCTCTCCGACGCCGGACATCACGGGAGTGGGCGCGAACGGACAATTGCCGCTTGGCATCTTCACCACTACGATCACCGGCACGGGCTTTACTTCGTCATCGGTTGCGGCGTTGAACGGGACACCGCTGGGGACCACGTTGTCCAACGGTGCTTTGACGGCCACGGGTTTCGCGAGTCTGTCGGGAGCAGGCCACATGACGGTGAGCAACGGCTCGGTGACCTCTCAGCCCTTTACCGTGCAGATCGGCGTGCCCAATGCGCTGGTCTCATCCGCGGCCGCGCGCCGATTCCTCGAGCAGGCTGCATTCGGGCCCACGCCGAACGAGGCGGCCAATGTGCAATCGCTCGATTTCCAGGGCTGGCTGACGCAGCAATTCAACATGCCGCAGCTATCCAACTACAACCCCATGACATCCAGTCAGGGCGGGATGCCGGCGCATTTCCTGACCAACGCCGTAACGAATCCAGATCAATTGCGGCAGCGTGTCGCGTTCGCCCTCAGCCAGATCTTCGTAACGTCGCTCCAGAAGCTGATCTGGAACTCGAATATGGTTCTGTTTCAGAACATGCTGCTGGCCGACGCGTTCACCAATTACCGCCAGATCATGGCCGCCGTGACGCTGAGTCCCGCCATGGGACAGTATCTCGACATGGCCAACAACGCCATGGGAAATGCCGCGGCAGGGACGCTGGCCAATGAGAATTACGCGCGCGAACTGATGCAGCTGTTCACCATCGGGACGCAGATGTGGAACCAGGATGGTTCCGTCCAATACGACAACAACAATCTGCCCATCCCTACCTATTTGCAGCCCACGATCGCAGAATTCGCGCGGGTGTACACAGGCTGGACCTACGCCCCGGCCTCCGGCCAGTCTGTCCAGTGGGACGCGTACATTAACAGCAACGGGCCGATGGTCCCCTACCCGCCGGAGCACGACTCCGGTTCTAAACAGTTGCTGAACGGCTATGTTTCGCCCGCCGGCGTCACACCGCAACAGGATCTGAACAACGCGCTCGACAATGTGTTCAATCATCCCAACGTCGGTCCCTTCGTCGGCAAGATGTTGATCCAGCACCTGGTGAAGAGCAATCCCAGTCCCGCCTACATCTCGCGTGTGGCGGCGGCCTTCAACAGCAACGGCCAGGGCGTGCGCGGCGATATGGTGGCCACCATTTCGGCGGTGCTGCTCGATCCTGAAGCCAGGGCCAACGACAACGGCGGCAACGACCAGATTTCCGACGGCCATTTGCAGGAGCCCGCCCTGTTCATTGCAGGGACGGTACGCGCCTTCGGCGGCCAGATGACCGACCAGAATTACTTTCCTTGGGACCTGGTAAACCTGGGACAGGACATCTTCGATGCGCCGAGCGTGTTCAACTATTATTCGCCAACCTACGGTGTTCCCGGTACCACGCTGCTGGGTCCCGAGTTTGAGATTCACACGCCCAACAACGCCATCTGGAGGGCGAACGTGGTGCGGACCCTGTTCAGCCAATGGTCCAATCCGGTGCAGAACTACGGGCCCGGCACAACTGTGGATTTAACTGCATTCGTTCCGCTGGCTGCAACGCCGTCCACCCTGGTCAGCGCGCTCGATCTCACGCTGACGCACGGAACGATGCCCGCCGGAATGAAGGCCGAGATCGTTAACGCCGTGACGGCCGACACGTCGCCCCCTTTGCAAAAGGTGGAAGACGCCTGTTATTTGATTCTGACGTCCAGCTATTACAACGTCTGGCACTGAGCATGTTCAGATTAGCAGGAAACCAATAAAACAAGGAGATATGTGTCATGTTTATTCGTTCCAGACGGGAATTTCTGAAGGACACGCTTCGCTCAGTGACCGCTTTAGGCGCGGTGGGCGGCATGGCCAAATTCGGCGAGATGAACGCGCTGGCCGCAACGGGCTCGAACTATCAGGCGCTGGTGTGCATCTTCCTGCTCGGCGGCAACGACGGTCACAACACTGTGATCCCTATCACCACGGCGCAGCAGAACTACAACCAGTATCAGCAGACTCGCGGCGGCCTGGCGATCCCGACGGCCTCTCTATTGCCGATTGCCAGCGGGAGCGACACTTACGGCCTGCATCCCAGCCTAGTGGAGATCCAGGGTCTCTACAACCAGGGCAAGGCCGCCGTGCTGGCCAACGTCGGCATGCTCGTTCAGCCGATCACTCGCGCAATCTATCTGACCAACAACAGCGCAATTATCCCGTCCGCGCTATTCTCGCACTCCGATCAAAGCAGCCAGTGGCAGACTGGCATTCCAGCCGGCAACGGCAGGTCCGGCTGGGGCGGCCGTATCACGGACCTCTTGCAATCGCAGAATTCAGCAGCGATCTTCCCGCCGGTGACGGCGACCAACAGTTGTCAGTTGTTCTGCACGGGCGTGCAGACCTTTCCGGCCACGGTTCCGCCCACGGGCATGGCCACGCTGAACGGGCTCACCAGCGCATCCGCCAACGCGGGAGTGCAGCAATTGCTGACTTTCGACAACGGCGTACAGTTGGTCCAGGCCGCCAACGGCATCATGACGCGCGGCAACAACTACGCCAATACGCTGACCGGCCTGCTGGCCAGCGCTCCCCCGCTGCAGACGCAGTTCCCCGCTGGCAATCCTCTGGCGGCGCAGCTACAGACCGTGGCCAAAGTCATGGCGGTGCGCAATCAGCTCGGGCTGACGCGGCAGATTTTCTTCTGCCTGCTGGACGGATTCGATACCCACTCATTGCAATTCGAAACCCAGACACCGCTGCTGCAGCAATTGAGCCACGCCGTGCTGGCCTTCTATCAGGCCACGCAGGAGCTCGGGATCGACGGAAACGTCACCACCTTCACGGCTTCCGAGTTTGGACGCACTCTTACGCCGAGCGGCAATGATGGTAGCGATCACGCCTGGGGCAACCACCACTTCATCATCGGGTCCGGTGTGAAGGGAGGCCGCTTCTATGGGAACTTCCCGCTACTGGTGCCCGGCGGCCCCGACGACGCCGGTACCCGGGGCGTGCTGCTTCCGACTACGGCCGTGGATCAGTACGGAGCCACGCTGGCGCAGTGGTTCGGAGTGCCTCAAACGAGCTTGCCCAACGTCTTCCCTAATATCGCGAACTTCGGGACTAGTCCGCTTGGCTTCCTGGGCTGATCCCGGCGGGCAGATTCGAAGACCGTCACTATCAGCACGTTGAAATCATTTTCAAAACTCTTCGGTTCTGTCACCATGTTTCGCACACCATGCCCTGCTCGCCGCCATGGGCCGCGCTTCCCGCTCAGAGCGCTCGGAGAATTGTGGCGGGGCGGAGGATGAAGCCAAGTCCTGAATCACGGCGCATCCGGAAGTTGAAAGTCACCCCCGGATGCGCCGAGATCAGCAGCCAAGCAGGCAAAGATGTTACTTGCCTTTCAGGCTCTCGCGCCAGGCGATTACTTCCAGTTCGCCCCGGACTGCGTCCTCGACGCGGACCACGGGGTGCACCTGGAATACAAATGCAGGAAGCATCGAGCAAAACTTGTGAATCGTTAGCGGATCGTCGCACTCCACCAACATATGCCCACCCCACTCGCCCACACGAATTACGAAAAACTCGATCTTGAAATTGGCTGGCGCCTTCCACTGGCCAAACACCTCGAGGATTCGCTTCTGGGCATTCTCATATTCTATGGGCGAACCTTGCGGGCGCTCGAACCAGCTGATTATGTACTTCATGTAATCCCCTTTTCTATTTTTTTAATTGGTCGGACCGATCACATCCGCTTAAGTCTACTCGTTCTTCGGGTTCGTGCTGGGCAACCACCGCTACGTTGAGCAAGCGTTGCCGAGTTTGTCGCCGGAAGAAAGCGGCATGTGCTTGTCCGGAACCCGGACTTGCGACTAAGTCACTATTTGATGCGCTCCCACAAAAGCTTATACGTAGCATTCTTTCGGTCAATCACTCCGCCCTTCCCGTCCTCGCGGGGGATAAGCAGAAGGCGATCATCGCCTTGAAATTCGAACCATCGGACATTGTTGACGCCGCGCCAATTTGGTGGGCTTGCGTCTTCCAAGTGGTGAGTGATGGTTTGCGCTTTCAAATCCAGCGTGTAGGTGCCGTAGTACGCGAGGTAATTGTCGAAGGCAGCCGCCTTCTCCTCAGTAGTACCGAACGCGGGCCCGTTAACGAAGGGCTTGCGAGCGCCCTTGACATCGATTTGAACAGCCATCCAGCCGGACCGATCGTAGGTGATAATGCCCGTCGGGTGATCATAAGCGAAGTGAAAAGTGGCGTCTGTGCCCTCCACTGAAACCAATCGCCAGGCGCCTATCAACTTCTTACTAACATTGTCGGGTCGCGATTCAGCGGAGAACAAGAAAACGCAAGAGAGGATCAACAAGAGGACGCGGCCATTGCTCATGGACGTCTAGTATATCTCGGCCGAAATTCTCTTCTTGCTTGGAGTCGCCGATTGTTCAGGGCGGCCGGCCCCAGTTCGTCTCCGAAGGACCCTTGTGCCGGCGGTGCAGGCGGCATTGCGGGGACGTGCCTTCGAGAGTAGCGCCTGGGTGACGGCGTACTCGGAAGTTACCTTACCAAGGGAACAGTCTCCGCGTTGACCGAAGAGCATTGCGGAGGCCCGCTGCCCAACCAGAAATTACGAGTGACAAAACTCACCCACCGATATTCCTATCCCCGTCTTCGTATTACGATTCTGCCTCCCGCACCGCGTCCATCCGAACGCTTTATTCTGATCTCTAGAAGATTGTCATGCGACGCCAGACCACCACCTCGAACTCCCGCCCCTCATTGCTCTCTGCCGCGATACCGGCGTCTATCCTGACGCATCGTGAATTTTCGACCGCCCGTAGGCCCCAACACCGCTCGCAAGCCTCTAAGAAAATAGCAGCTTAGAAAAGTCACTCCGCCAAACACAAGAATCGTCGGATGCGTCAGGAACGCCGAGAAAAAGAATCCTTGGGTTCGATTTTTAGAAAATAGGGGAATGAGTCCCGTCCCGGATTCGCAGTTACGTCGACGGGCAGTTATTACTGACCTACATCATGTCAAAATAGGGAATCGAGTATGCAGTCACCACATTTTTGGTCGACCGTCCTCCTCGTTCTCGCCGCTCTCCCGGCGCGGCGCAACAAACCGGTTCGGTTCCAACCGCTGCGCTCTTCGGCCGGGTCGTCAATGCTCTTACACATGAGCCGGTCCGACGCGCTTCCGTCAAAATATACAACAGTAAAGATCAGTGGGACGAGATCACCGATGGTGACGGCCGCTTTAAGTTCCCTCCGCTCAAGCGCGCGAAATACGGATTCATGGCCCATCGCGACGGCTTCACGGATCGGACCTACAAGGTGGAGCTTTCCGATTTCGATGATCCAAAGGAGCTCCCGATCGAGCTGTTCCCGCAAGGTGTAATCACAGGCAAAGTAGTGGATGGTTTCGGGCAGCCCTTACAAAGAGCCGAGATTCAAGCGCTGCGCGCGAACCAAGTGGCCGGTTCTGAGCAGACGAACGATTTGGGCGAATACCGGTTATCCGGATTGGACCCGGGCGGCTATCGAATCCGCGCAACATTTCAGGATGGTAGGGAGTCCGAATTCGATCCAACACCGATTACCACGGCAAGCGCTACGAAGCCTACCGAACTGGCAGTGAAGGCGGGTGCAGTGATCTCGGGAATCGACTTCGTGCTGAATCCGGTTCGGCCGGTTTCACTGCGCGGGACCATCCACACTGAGACCGGACAGCCGGTGGATCGAGCATCTATGTCAATCGCGGGACCAGATGGCGAGAGCAGTGGGCGGGAACATGTCGAGGCGGGCAAATTCGAGATAAGCGACGTTAGTCCTGGCAGCTACACTATTTCGGCTAATACCTTCGATAAGACAGCACCACTCTTCGGCTCCGTGAAAGTTGAAGTGCACGGAGAAGATGTGAGCGGCATCGACTTGACCATGCATCCCAGTCCGAAGCTAGAAGGACGAATTCAGGTGGAAGGCGGTAATATCGCAAGCCTTAGCTCCGTCCATATCACCTTCCTTCCTGCGGACCACATGCTACTGAGGTCGATGCTATTTGCTAAGGCAGACGATGCGGGAGCTTTCGGAGCCGCATTGAATCCGGGTGAATACACGCTGGCGGTGCAATCCCTACCCGAAAACTTTGTGGTTGAGAAAGTCACACTGGACGAAGCTCCTGTCACGAATTGGAAGATCAAGATGGATTCATCGGCGGACCCGAAAAAGCTTGTGATCGTCCTAGCTCCGAAGAAGCAACCATGAGAATTCGAGCGATTGTTCTTGCTTTGATCGGCGTGTACGGAATCCCGGCGCAGACCGGAGACGGGCACCCCTTCCAAGTTCATGTCGTCAATAGCATCACCGGCGCTCCGATCACGGGCGCAAATGTTGTCGTTGAAGCTGCCAACAATGAAACAATCTGGGGCCGTACCGACGTAGGTGGGCTGTTCGCCGGACACTCGAAGTCCACCGGCAAGCAAATGCTCGTGGTAACCCGAAAAGGATATCGCATGATGGGAACCGGACTGATGGGAACCCTGATGAATATTGATCCGGCAGGCGAAAACAATACGACGGTCCAGATGCTCCCGCTCGGCGTGATCTCTGGGCGCGTGCTGGATCAGTACGGCGACCCGGTGCGCCACGCAGAGGTCCACGCGCTTCAAAAAGGGGAGCTCCCCGGTCAGGGTGAATATTTTCAGGGCTTCAGCGCCGGCACCACCGACGATCGCGGGGAGTACCGCATCGCTGATGTTGAACCGGGAAGATACTATATCGCTGCCGAATACCGCCAAAATAACCAGGCACAGCAGCCGGAAATTGGCGGATTCGTGCTACTTCCCGATGTGACAGACATCGGCAGCGCACAACAGGTGGAGGTGAGCGCCGGAGCTGCCACACGAGTAAACGATCTGCATTTGAAGATGCAGCGCGCCGTTACCATCACCGGGCATGTCAAGCCTGCGCCTCTGAAGGAAACAAACAATCTGATGTTGCGCCGTGGCGGCGTCGCGCTGGGCCTGAATATGTCCGCCCTTCAGGGCGGAAGTTCTGGAGCTGACGGCAGCTTCGCCCTCCATGTTCTGCCTGGCACATATATACTGAGTGCCTCGGATCAGAAGACCGGCAAGGTATCCAAAGAAGTCACCATAGAAGCGCAGGACAAAGACGTCGCCAACATCGAAGTGACCCTGGATTCGAGTTACGAAATCAACGGACGAATTATCATTGACGGACCGGAGGTTTTGGATTTCTCAGAAATCCGGCTCAATTTTCTTGGCGGCCGAGTCAAGATCAGTGGCGACGGCAGCTTTCACGCGAACGCGTTTGATGGCAAGGCTCTATATATGCTGCAACGCCTCCCGGAGGACTGGTACGTAAAGGAGGTAACCGTAGGCGGGCAACATCTCACGGGCGGACAGTTTGAATTGAGACCGGGAACCAACGAGGTATCCTTTACTCTCAGCCCTCGGGGGGCGCGCGTGGAAGTCACGCGACCGTCCACTGGCAACATGCTTGACCTCGCGTTCGCAGTAATGCTGCTGCCCGAGGATGGTCCCGTACCCGATCCTGAATCCATGGTCCATGCTGAGCTGGATCAGTCCGGCAAGCTAGTTGCTTATGGCGTACCTCCGGGATCATATCGCCTATTTGCGCTGGATGCTACGAATTTCGCCCTCATCTTCGATCCCAAGACAGTTATGGAGAAGTATGGGAAAGCGGCGCCGTTGGTAACTGTCGCGGAGGGTGAGCACAAGAGCATTGTCGTGCCGCTCACGAAAATAAAACCCGAGTAGTCGAAAATAGGGAAATGAGCATCCTGCCACCGGATTTGCGGTATGCGCTTCGAATGTTGCGCAAAAATCCGGGGGTCACCGCGACCGCGCTGGCAGCGCTCACGCTTGGAATTGGCGCTACCACCGCCATTTTTTCTGTCGTCAATACTGTTCTGCTGAAACCGCTCACCTTCCCCGATCCGGATCGTATCGTTACCTTTTTTATTACGACGCCGGGCGGTCCGGCCTATGGCGGGTCCGCTACTCGATTCAATGTCTGGCGGCAGCAGACTCAGGCGTTCCAGGATGTTTCGGCCTACGAATACGCCGGAGCGAATCTCAACTTGACCGGCGAGACGTTTCCGGAACAGGTTCATGGCATTCGCGTCTCGGCGGATTATTTCCGCTTGCTCGGCGCACCGGTAATTCAAGGCCGCGCGTTCACCGCCGAGGAAGATCGCCCCAATGGTGCGCACGCCGCGGTTTTGAGCTATGGACTTTGGCAGCGTCATTTCTCGGGCGACCCTCATATGATCGGAAAAACCATTTCGCTCAGCGGCGCGCCGTATGTGGTGGTGGGCATCGTCGGTCCTGGCTTCAATACCGAGCTCGATACCCCGCCCGAGGTCTGGCTTCCTTTTCGAATCGACCCGGCCAGCGTCGACCACGCCCAATACTTCAGCGTGATCGCGCGCCTCAAGCCCGGCGTGACGCTCGCCATGGCGAAAGCGCAACTGCAGCTAGCGGCGG
The DNA here is from genome assembly GCA_003162425.1 of Bryobacterales bacterium. Classification (GTDB taxonomy): domain Bacteria; phylum Acidobacteriota; class Terriglobia; order Bryobacterales; family Bryobacteraceae; genus Palsa-89. Next base: position 75,185 of record PMOK01000178.1, read on the forward strand.
ATGAATTTCGCCGCGAATTCCCGAACATGATGGGACCGCGAGACGGCTTCAGCGTCCAACCTTATCCCGAAGCCATCGTTAGCGAAGTACGCTCCTCCCTTTTGGTGCTGGCGGGCGCGGTCAGTTTTGTGCTTCTCATCGCCTGCGCCAATGTTGCCAATCTTCTGCTGGTGCGCGCCACTGGACGGAAGCGCGAGATCGCACTGCGGGCAGCCGTGGGTGCGAGCCGGGGCCGCATCATTCGACAACTGCTCACCGAAAGTGTGGTGCTCTCCGTCCTCGGTGGCGCATTGGGGCTCGCGTTCGGCCTGGTAGGCGTCCGCGCTCTGGTGGCCATGAATCCCGGCGATATTCCGCGCATCGGAGAACACGGAGCAGCCATCGCGCTGGATTGGCGCCTGGTTCTGTTCACGGTTTGCGTTTCGATTGCCACCGGCGTCTTGTTTGGCCTCATCCCGGCATTCGATGTCTCGCGCACTGACCTTCGCATCACGCTCAACGAAGGCGGTGGGCGTTCCGGCACCGGATTCCGCCAGAACAAAACGCGCTCCCTGCTGGTGATCAGCGAAGTGGCTCTGGCGCTGGTGCTGCTCACGGGAGCGGCGTTGCTGATCCGGACCTTTGTGGCTTTGCGCACCGTCAATCCAGGCTTCGTCGCGCATAACATCCTCACCATGCGAATGTCGCTGGGCGGGTCGCGTTTCGCGAAAACGGCCGCAGTGAACCAGCTCATCCAGAACGCGGTTCAGCGAATGGAAGGACTGCCTGCGGTCGCAAGCGCCGGCGCCAGTTATCTTTTGCCGCTCGAAGGTGGATTCGGAGTGCCATTCAACATAGTTGGACGAATCCCTGCCGGCGGACGCTACGACGGACGCGGCTGGATGAGTGTTTCGCCCCACTACTTCGACGTCTTCAAAATCCCCGTAGTGCGNNTGGCCGAAGGGCGATCCCATTGGCGAGCGCGTTTTGCTCGGCAAAGGATACGGCCCCGAGTTCGAGGAGCCGGAGCGCCAGATCATCGGTGTTGCCGCGGACGTGCATGATTTCGGCCTCAATCGAAACCCGACTCCGATGGTGTACGTTCCGATGGCGCAGGTCACCGACGGCATAACCGCTCTGGCGAACCGTGCCTCGCGCATTGTGTGGATGGTGCGCACCGAAGTGTCGCCTTATTCGCTGCGTTCCGCCATCCGGACGGAACTGGAACAGGCGTCCGGTGGCCTACCGGTCTCGCATGTCCGCAGCATGGATGACATAGTGTCTGAATCCACCGCGCGCGCCGACTTCAACATGACGCTGCTCACGCTTTTCGGAGCCGCGGCGCTGGTGCTGGCCGTGATTGGAATTTATGGATTGATGGCCTATTCGGTGCGGCAGCGGACGCGCGAGATCGGCATCCGATTGGCGTTGGGCGCCGAGGCGAATCATGTGCGGAACATGGTGGTGGCGGAAGGCATGCGATTGTCACTGATCGGAATGGCCATCGGCATCGCGGCCGCATTCGGCCTCACTCGTCTGCTTCAAAGCTTCCTTTTTGGCGTGCAGGCCTGGGACCCTCTGGTGTTTGTCACCGTACCGCTTCTTCTGGGCGCGGCGACTCTCGGTGCGGTCTGGTTCCCCGCCCGGCGCGCCGCCGGAACGGATCCGGCTGATGCACTGCGTCAAAACTGAAAGTATATAAATGGATTGGCCCCGGTTCCTCCGAACAGCAGCAGTACCAGCAGCCAACATGCCGCTAGAAACGCGCCGGCAAAACCTGGCAATGGCAGCAGCACGTAAGTGCCGGTGATGGGACGCGAGCCAACCCGGCGCGCGGCGATGATTCCGACAGCGTGTCCGCCGATCACGAGCGGCAACACCATCACCAAAGGCGAATAGAACCAAACGATTCCGCCAGGCGCCAAGCCGGACATTTTGTGAAGAACGGTGGCAGCCATCGCGAAACTTTGCGAGCGGAACAGAGCCCATGTAACGCAAATGAAGATGTAGGTGGCCAGCCAGCAGCTCGCGCGAATCGCTAAGGCTCGACTCGGTGCATGGCCCCGGCGCAGCCGGCGCGCTACCCACAAATGGTTCACCATAATCGCCAAGCCGTGCAGTGCGCCCCAGCACACGAACGTCCAACTTGCGCCGTGCCACAGCCCTCCGAGCAAGGCCGTGATTCCCGCGTTCCGATATCGGCTCCATCGGCTTTTGCGCAAACCGGGAAGGGAGAAGTAAAGATAATCGCGCAGCCATTTGGTCAATGTGATGTGCCATCTCCGCCAGAACTCGATGGGCGAAAGCGCGAGATAGGGCATGTTGAAGTTCTCAGGCAAGTCGATGCCGATGATCTTCGACATTCCGATTGCCATGTCGGAATAGCCGGAAAAGTCGCAATAGATCTGGAGCGAGTATGCGATCACCGCGCTCCAGACCGTGAGCGTGGAGTAGGCGCCGGCGTCGGCGAAGACAGCGTTGACAAAGGGCGCCATCTGGTCGGCGATGACGAGTTTCTTGGTCAATCCCAGCAGAATCATCTGAACACCCACCGCGGCGCGAGGCCAGGCGGGCCGAAGCGTACGCGCCATTTGCGGTAGAAACACCGACGCGCGGACAATCGGCCCGGCCAGCAAATCGGGAAAGTAGCTCACATAGGTCGCGAACAGCACCGGGCTTCGGCAAGCTGCCAGGTCGCCGCGGTAGATGTCGATGATGTANNGGGAGCGATACCAGCCAGAGCCGCCACGCTTCCCAGGAAAAAGTTCGCGTATTTGAAATAGCCGAGCAGCAAAAGATTCGAAACCACGCCGGCCGCGAGCCAGCGCCTGCGAGCGCGCGGATTAGCGCTTTCCTCAATGCGAATGCCGCAGAAGTAGTCAATGACGATCGGTGCGGCCAGTACAAGAAGATAAATATGCTTCCAGGTGAAGTAGAAATATGCGCTGGCCACTAGCAGAAGCCAATGCCGGAGATAGCGCGAAGGGGCCAGGCGCATGCCCAGCAACACCATCGCGAAGTAGAGAACGAAGGGCAGAGAGATAAACGCCATTTTGGTCAGAGGGCGGGTAGTGGGTGCGCGGCAAGGTAGCGCCAGATCTCTTCGCCGATGATGCGCTGGCCTGTGGCGTTGAAGTGGCCGGCGCCGGGGGCGGTGTTGTGGAATCCGCGGCTCAGAAGCAAGTGATCGTAACGCTCCCGTTTCATTGCTTCTCGCGTCGAGAAACAAGCCACACCGTTCTCGGTGCACAAGCTGAGTACTTCCTGCTCGATCGGTTCGGCAGAATCATAATCGGTACCGAAAAACTCGGGAGTATAGACAATGATGAGCCGCGAGCCATAAGCTTTGGTGAGACCAATCACGGTGGCGCGCGGAACGCGAGCAGCCTCCTGTGCTAACCGCGGGTCCTGTTGTTCGAGAGGGATGTTCTCCTCGTTGGCCATTTGATTTTGCATCAAACCCGCGCGCCGCCAAAGCCCGAGAGCAAGCGCCGAGCGGCCGATCTCGCGGCGCAAAGTCTGCATCCGGCTAATGGTCGGCGGAGTCCGCATGTCAATCAAGCGAAATGAGCCGTCGCGATCCACTTCCATGCGCCAGTTCTGCGTGGTTGTCAGCGCATAGACACTGACATTAGCGGCATTCAGAATCACAACCACCCAGGCAGGATTGCGTGCGCTCAGTAGTTGGCCTGCGGAAGCCAAATAGGTGGGAGCGTTGGCCGACGTCCAACCATATTGACGTACATTGAGAGGCCGCCCGGCGGCACGCGAGAGACGCTCGATGACAGCGCCAGTGGTTTCTTCGTCACGCACGGCCTGGGCAATCACGTGGGAGTCGCCGACGATCAATCCCTCAGGTGCGCCGGCGAGCGGCGGATTGCCCGTGAGGCGGTTCCCATAGGTGCCCAGTCCGTCGGGTTCGAAATGCGCGAAGGAGAATCCCTCGGAGTAGCTTCGAATGGTGCGTACGGGGCCTTCCGGTCGATTCCAGCCGGCCACGAATGGGCGCAGGCCAAGTTCAAAAAGCGAAGTGGCCGCCAGGATACCCGCTGCGCAACGGGCCAGTGCCGGTGTGGATGAACGCGAGCGGGCCATGCAGATTGAACTGCACTATTGTACATGCGGCGCGAAAGAGGCGTTCACTCGTAGCGCAGGGCGACCATGGGGTCCACGCGCAAGGCCCGCAGCGCAGGTCCGATGGTTGCTGCCAGGGCCACCGCCGCCAGCAGAGCAATAACCGCGAGGAACGTCAGCGGGTCGGTGGGGCTGAGTCCCGGAACAAGAAACATCGCCAATGGCTGAGTCGCGACCATGGCGATCCCGAGACCGATAGTGATGCCAACGGCGACCAGCAGGAAGCTATCGCGAAAAACCATCCACAGAACGTTGCGCGGCGAAGCGCCCAGCGCCACGCGCAATCCGATCTCGCGGATCCTGCGGCTGATGGTGTAAGCCAGCACGCCGTAAAGACCGATGGACGCGAGCACCAGACCAAGCACACCGATGCTGCCGAGGATGGCCGCGCCGGTACGGCTCGGCAGCAAGGCCAGCACCAAGGCATCGCGCATGGGTTTGGTTTCAATAGCAGCCGATTGGTCCAGCTCACCGAGAGTCCGGTTGATCACCTTGACCAGACCCGGCGGAAATTCGGCCGCTCGAATCATAAAGTTGAGCCTCTCGGTTCCGGGTCCTTGCGCATACGGCGTGTACATGGCGAGCGCGTTTTCCTCACCGAGCGTGAAGTATTTGCTGTTTCTTGCAACACCTACAATGCTCACGGATTCACCCTGCGGATATTGAATGCGGTGCCCCGCCGGGCTGGCGTTGCCGAACAGTAAGCGTGCAAAATTCTCGTTGATGATCGCGACCTCGGGCGAACCAGCGCGATCCGTCGCGGAGAATTGACGGCCATCCAGAATCGGGATCGACATCACGCGGAAATAATCCGGGCCGACGTTGTTGCTCTTGTAATGCACCTGAACCTGCCGGCCGCCGTCAATTTGTAGCTCCGTGAAATTAGTCTGCTGGTCGTTCAGCGGCACCACGTGGGCGATGCTGGCAGCTTCTATTCCAGGAAGCGCGCGCAACGAATCTAACGCCGTATTCACCAGAGCCTGGGTCTTCTCGGGAGTCGTGTATTTTGCCGGAACCAGGCGCATGGAGGCCCACAAGGTGTGATCCACGTCAAAACCCGGATTCATGGAAGTGGAACGAGAAAGATTTTCGAGAAAGAGGAGTCCAGCGGCCAGCAACAGCGTGGAGATGGCGAGTTGCCCGGCCACCAGGGCGTTCCGCATGTTCCAGAGCCGCCTGCTGCTCTGTAGCTCCTGACGCTTCAAAGCCGTGTTGAGGTCCGCCCGCGTGGCTTTGAGAGCCGGGAATAATCCGCAAAATAGGGCGCTGGCCATCGCCACGGCAGCCGAGTAGGCGAGCAGACGCCAGTCCGGCGCAATATGCAGTTGAAACGGCAGCGGCAGCGGAAGTTGGACTCGACTGAGGAGACTGGTGAGCCAGAAGTTCAGCAGGAGCCCGCTCAATGTTCCGAGAACAGCCAGCAACAGGCTCTCGGCCAACAACTGCCGGACTAGACGGCCGCGTCCGGCTCCGATTGCGAGCCGAATGCCGAGCTCTTGCCGGCGGCTGGACGCTCGCGCCAGAAGCAGGCTGGCTACATTGGCGCAGGCAATCAGTAGCACCAAGCCAACTACTACCATCAGCACTCCAAAGAAGGCTGTGAACGGAATCATGTTCAGCGACTTCAATCGCTCGAGTCCTGCGACTGCGTCCACCCGGATGTCATCCGTCCAATGGAAATCGCGATTGGGAAAGTTCCGGTCCAACTCCTGACCAATTACCTTGAGTCGAGTGAACGCGGCCTGACGATTCATGCCTTCCGGAAGCCGCGCCACGAAGGCGACGAAAGCTTTATCGTCGTGCACCGGAACGTAGAGAGCGGGTGCGAATCCGAATCCAAGCAATGTGCGATGGTCGCGGGGCAGGACGCCGATCACCGTATGCGGCTCTCCATCCAGGATCATCGTTCGACCCACCGCGTACGGATCTCCGGCCAAGCGACTCTGCCAGAAGTTGTAGTTGAGCACGGCCACATTGCGATCGCCAGGCTGCATCGGCCGGCCAATTACCACGGGAACACCCACTACTTCGAAATAGTTGTCGGTGACCCAGTAGACTCCGAGCTGTGAGGTCTCCTCGCCGTTACGCCAGTTCACCTGATGCTCTTCAAAGCTGCCGGCCAATCCGTCGAAAGTGTGGGTGTCGCGTACGAACCGATACATCGGCATGGGCGAGTGGCTGTTGCCGGCGAGCTGAATGGAAGCGAGCCGCTCCGGTTGCCGGGCGGACGGCACGCTAAAGAGGAATTCCATGGTCAGACTGAAAATAGTGGTGTTGGCGCCGATGCCTAGGGCGAGCGAGAAAATCGCGGCGAGCGCGAAGCCGGGCGATCGGCGGAGGGCGCGGAATGCATACCGTAAATCGGAAGTCAGATCTTCGAGCCATCGAATTTGCCATGCAACACGCGACTCTTCGCGCATCCGGGATTGTGAACCGAACTCGCGCCGCGCTTGGGCCATAGCTTTGTCGCGCGCGAGGCCGGCGTGCTGAAGCTCGTCCGCGCGGGATTCGATATGGAATTCCGCCTCTTGGTCCAGGACGACATCCAAATTCTCTCTGCGCCCGAGATAGAGCAGCCTGCGCAAGAGTTCTTTTAACCGGTTCATGATCTTCCTTCTTCAGACCGTTTTCATCACCAGTTGAATGGCCTGAATGAGCTTGTCAAACTCCTTGGCTTCGGTTTCAAGCTGCTTGCGGCCGATCGGAGTCAGCCGGTAGAAACGCGCCTTCCGATTGTTCTCCGAAATGCCCCACTCGGCCGCCAGCCACCCTTTCACCAGCATCCGGTTGAGCGCCGGATATAGGGAACCGTCTTCGATCTGTAAGGTCTCGGCTGAGTGTTCCTTGATACGGCGCGCAATGGCATAGCCATGCAGCGGTCCGCGGGCGAGTGTGCGCAGCACCAGAAGATAAAGCGTGCCTGGCAGCAGTTCCGGTGAGTTGAATGTCGGCATTCCCTGGTCCAATCTATATATAGTCTGGACAGGGGAGTGGTGTCAAGCACTAAACGTACCAGCCGCGCTATTACTTGATCTTGCCGGACCCCGCCATAGGACTCTGTGAAACTTGCCAGCACGTCCGCCGAATCACGTCGGATCGGGGATCGGTGTTTTATTTGTGCAAGCTGTCGGCTGTGGATCCGAGGTTTCCCAAGTATCCAAGACTGCCGGTTTTGCAGTGCGAAGGGTACCAGGAAAACATCCCGAATCGTGATGACTCAGGGACCAGTACTTTCCCTCGCTCGACGTGAGTTCAAAACCATTGTGGCCGTGATATACTGAGCCACCCGACGCCGGAACGGCTTGCTAATGCCTGTAAGAACGACGCGCCTCGCCGTAATAGTTTTGCTGGTGCAGTTCTGCTCGATCGCCACTGCCAGCGCGCAGAATGGGCCGCTGGTGTCGATCACTCCGCGCGTTCGAACCGAACCCATTGCAAACTACGCGGCTTATCCTCACGCAGACCTGCGCGTGGATGTTCCGCTGATTCTGATTCCGGTCCACGTGACAACCTCGCTGGGCACATCCGTCACCGACCTGCGGCAGGAGAACTTCCGGGTTTTTGAGGACGGTGTCGAGCAGCCCGTTACGAATTTCGCGAAAGAAGACGCTCCGGTCTCCATCGGCATGGTCTTCGATTCGAGCGGCAGCATGCACACCAAGATTCACAAATCTTCCGAAGCTGCGGCCGCGTTTTTCAAGACCGCCAATTCGGAAGACGAGTTCTTCCTGGTGGAATTCAACGACCGGCCGAAGTTGTCGGTGCCATTCACGCGCGATTCCGATGAGATCTACAATCGGATCGCACACGTCCGCGCGGTGGGCCGCACTTCCCTGCTGGATGCCATCCACATGGCACTAGCGCAGATGAAGCATGCACACAATTTACGGAAGGCGATCATCATCTTTTCCGATGGCGGCGACAACCGCAGCCGCTTTACGGAGCGTGAGGTGAAAGAGGCGATGCTCGAGAGCGACGTACAGGTCTACGCCATGGGAATCTTCGATCCGAGCGATTCCCGCAAGCTCACTCGCGAAGAACTGGACGGACCGCGCCTGCTGACTGAGCTGGCCGAAGAAACCGGTGGCAAACACTTCCCGGTGGACCATCTGGACGACCTGCCGAAGGTCTGCGATCGCATCGGTAACGAGCTTCGCAATCAGTATCTGTTGGGCTACATGTCAGCCAACACGGCTCGGGATGGCAGGTATCGCCAAATCAAAGTGCTCCTGACGAATACTGGCAGCCGGCCGCAATTGAAGCCGTTCTATCGTCAGGGATATTATGCCCCTTTGCAATGATTTAGGCCGCAAAGAAGCGGGTACTGGTACCGCAATTTCGGCCACGGCTTGACCTTGGTCAGCCAACATGTCACTATACCTTAACCAAAACCGATGGCGGTTTTGGCTGGCGTACAATACACTTTTAGGAGGCTAATCTAATGAAGCTCTTAGGCATGGCACTGATGTTCGTGGCTTTTGCAAGTTTTGCGAATGCAGTCATTGCGGCACCCGAGATCGATCCAGGATCGGCGGGAAGCGCTGTCGCACTGCTGTCTGGTGCGTTGCTGGTGATTCGCAGTCGACGGAAGAAGTAGGATAACTAGTCAAACTTTCGGAGGGATCCATCCATGAGAATCCTTGGCGTGGTGTTGCTGTTCGTTGGAGTTTCAGTGCTGGCCTCGGCGCAGGTGCGAACTCCCGAGATCGATCTAGGATCGGCGGGTACCGCTATCGCATTGCTGTCTGGTGCGCTGCTGGTGACTCGCGCCAGACGGAAGAAGTAGACTGGAGCAGGCTCGACTTAAATGAGAGGCACCGAGCAAATCCACGGTGTCTCTTCTCTTGACGCCTCCTTTTCTGAATCAAGTAATACACAGCGTTTTCCTCGCAAAAAACTATTCTCGCTCGGCTTACCTCAGCGCTTAATTCTGTTTGTTTTGCTTTTCGCCGCTGAATGGAGCCCGATTACTCACTCTGTGCACAAGGGACGCGGGGCTGGCGCCTTGCTGCAGATCGCCATCGCGTTCTCCTCTTTCCTGGTTGCCCTAGGCTACTTCCGGTCGAAAGATTCGTTCCAGCGGATTTCAAACCAAGTCCAGAAGGCTCCCATCCGGTGGGGTCTGTTGGCGTGGCACCTGGTTGCGCTCGGAGCATTTTTGGGTCTTTCGGCGATTTCTAGCGGGAACAATCCGTTGGGCTACGCGATCATAGCGCTGTGGTACGCCGTTGGCATTGCGGCAATTGCGTTGGCAGGATGGGCCTTCGTTCCACCCGGCCTTGCACTCGAGTTCGTACGGTCCACGGGTTATGCGTGGGTGTATGCTCTGGCCGCGGCGGTAATCGCTTGGCGCGCTGTGGTGTTTTCTCCTCTTTGGCACGGAGCTGTGTGGAATCCGGCGATTGATCTGTCGTGGAAGCCAGCGACGGACGTGACGTTTAATCTGGTCAAGAGCTTTCTGCATCTGTTTTTGTCCCAAGTGGTGGCAGATCGGGCCACTATGACGATCGGCAGTCCAAGATTCAGTGTCCAGATCACGGCCTGGTGCGCCGGCTTCGAAGGCACGGCGTTGATGTTGGTTTTCAGCATCGCCTGGATCGGGTACTTCCGGCGGGAATTCCGCTTTCCTCATGCTCTGTTGCTGGTACCGGCCGGAATGCTGGTCGTTTGGCTGTCGAATGCGCTACGCATCACTGCTCTGATCCTGATTGGAGTTGCGGGCGCGCCCAAGGTCGCAGCAGGAGGCTTTCACTCTCAAGCAGGCTGGATTGCCTTCAATTGTGTTGCGCTGGGCTTTGCGGTTCTCACGCGCCACATGCCGTGGTTTGCATCCAGGACGATTACGTCGAAAGGCATTTCCGCTGGAACGCTCAGCTCGATCCAGCCGGAACATGCGATGCCAGCCGCGCACAATTCCACGGCCGCATACCTGATGCCCTTCCTGGGCATCCTGGCGGCTGCCATGATTTCGCGCGCAGCCTCCTCGGGAGGTTTCGAATGGCTCTACCCGCTCCGTTTCGTCGCAGCGGCAGCCGTCCTGTGGTTCTTCCGGTCAAAGTATTTGGAACTCGATTGGCGGTTCGGCGGATTTTCCGTGATTGCCGGCTGCGCCGTGTTTGGAATCTGGTTGGGATTAGATCTGATGGCCGGCACTCATCCGCCGAGTGCCATCGCGGCCGGTCTAGCCTCGTTACCCTCCCCGGCGCGCATCACGTGGCTGGTGTTCCGTACCGTCGCGGCGGTTATCACGGTTCCCATTGCGGAAGAACTGGCATTCCGAGGGTTCCTCATTCGCCGGCTAACTTCGGCCGACTTCGAAACACTCAGCTCCCGCCATTACACCTATGTCGCCGTTCTGGTCTCGTCGGTGGCGTTCGGCTTGCTGCATGGTGACCGCTGGTTGGCCGGAACGCTGGCGGGGCTCATTTATGCAGTGGCATACCTCAGGCGCGGCAGGATTGGAGACGCAGTGGTGGCGCACGCCACTACGAACGCATTACTGGCTGTGTGTGTGCTGCTGGGCGGCAAGTGGGATTTGTGGTAAGTCCTAGTAAATATCCTAGGTCAATCATGGCGTAGGGTATTTTTGTTGATCGGCTACGTACCGGCCTTTCTCGCCGTAGTCTACACCGGAAAGGCCTATTTAAAACATATCTATTTATTAATCAATATGATACGCGTTTAGATGCGGCATCATATGATCTTAGTACTGTCGTACCTATTCCGGCTTGACGAAACCGATTACAAAAGTAATAGTAATACTGGTACCTGAAGGAGGACCGATAATAGATGCAGAAACTTCTCTTGATTGCAATTACCATAGGCGTGAATTACTCAGCTTGGGCCGCTTCATGCCCGCCCGCCACTCTCGCGGTTTACGATTCTGTGACTTTTTCACCCTGCACCATTGGGAGCGTCACTGACCTGACTTTTGGTTCTTTCGGCTACACGGCCTCAGGCACCTCGCTCGTAGCAGACTCGAGTATCGCAGTTAATCCGGAACAAATCGGGGGTGAGGTAGGATTCGTGTTCAGCGCGCCCTGGGGCGTGCTCAATGGTCAATCGCAGGACTCGAAGATTACGTACTCGGCGAGCTGCGACAGCAACTGCTCCATTGACGATTGGATTTTGCAGATTGCCGGGGGCGGATCCAGCGGAGATGGATTCATCAACGTCGCGGAGACGTCGCCAGAAGTAACGAAAGGGCTGGACCTATCGCAGACATCCGGCGTAATTACCGGAAACGGCTCCGGGACCTTCGCTCCCGTGGGTTCGCCCTTCAGCCTCAACGTAACCAAGGATATTGAGCTGATTGGGGGCGACGTGCCGTTTACCAGCACGTCGTTAAGTGGTGTCACCAACTTGTTATCCATCAGCACCCAGACTTCGATGACACCGGAGCCGTCGCTGCTGCTCTTGTGCGCGGGACTACTTTGCTTGCTGCCCGTGGTGCGGAAGATGAGGAGGGCCTAGCGAATCCTACACCAGTGGTCATGCAGTTGGGAGCCGGATCTGATCCTGCCATGTCGCGAATCGGCTGGCTCCCTTTCCATCGTAATTCGGGCGGCGCCGACTCTTCGATCCGTGGAGAGTCCCTTAGCATAACGCGCCTTCCGAAGTACTAACCAATTAACAAGAGAAGACACCGGGGGAAAACATGAAGCGAGTAGTGTGCGTCTGCATATTGGTTGCCTCACTGGCTGCGTCATCAGGATGTGGCGTGACCAAACAGGGCTATCTGGCGAAAGGAAACGCGCTCTTAGCCGCGGGCAAATATGACGATGCATCCCTGAATTACCGCAAAGCGATTCAGAAGGATCCGAATTTCGGCGAGGCATACTACCGGCTGGGCCTGACAGCCATCAAATTGAACCAAGGACCCCTAGCCTTGGAAGCATTATTTCACGCGGTTCAATTGCAGCCCGGGAATGTAGACGCTAAGGAGCAGTTCGGGGATGTCTGCCTCAGCTTCTATTTGGCGGATGCAAGCCATCCGCAGGCCCTCTACACACAAATCACGAAAATCTCCGACGAACTTCTTTCGAAGAATGGCAATTCTTACGCAGGTCTCATGCTCAAGGGCTATATTGCCTCGACAGACCGGAAGCTCCCGCAGGCCATCGAATCCTTCCAAAAGGCCCTGCGGGTGAATCCGTCCAATCCAGGTGTCGTCACAGAGCTGGTGCACGTACTGATTCAGAACGGCCAGATCAAAGAAGGCCAGGAGCTGGCCATGGATCTGATCGCTCAACAAACGACTTACGGCCCGATTTACGACCTGCTGTACGGTTTTTACCAGACTGCCAATCGCGCTTCCGATGCGGAAAACATCCTCAAGATGAAAGTAAATAATAATCCGAAGGAAGCGGATTACATTTTGCAATTGGCGCGGCATTACGGCCATCTGCAGAAAAAGACGGAGGTACAGGCCGCTCTTTGCCGCCTTCTGGACGATCCCACCAACTTTCCGCTAGCCCGGCTGCAGGTGGGTGACTTCTATCTGAAACTGCGGGATTATGCTGAGGCGATCCGCTATTACCAGGAGGGCCTGAACAGTAATCCAGCGGCCAAGATGAAGGCAGTTTACGACAAACGGACTGTCGTCGCGCTACTGGGTCAGCGGAAAATGGACGAGGCCGGCCGCCTGGCCGAACAGCTTGTTAAGGAGAACCCAAACGACAATGAGGCGCTGCATCTTCACGCGGGCATTCTGCTGGATATCGGCAAACGCGAGAATGCGGAGGTGGCAGTGCGCGAACTCCAGACCTTGTCGGGCCAAAACCCCAACGACGCTTCGTTGCTGCTGCAACTCGGGCAGGCCTATCGGCTAAAGGGAGACCTGAACGCGGCTCGCGGCGAATTCACGGAGTCGATTAAAAAGCAGAAGGACCTGATCGGGGCGCGTTATGAACTGGCGGAAGTCAGTCTCATGAGCGGACGGCCAGCCGACGCGGTCCAGCAGGCGAATAGAATCCTGGAGCTTCGGCCCAATGATCGCCGGGCCAGGCTGCTTCGAACCGGAGGTTTGATTGCAACCGGTGACGCAGCCGAGGCGCGCGGCGAACTGGCCCAGTTGATCAAGCAGTTTCCAAGCGACACGGAGCCACGGTTGCAGTTGGGACTTCTGGCAATCGCCGAGAAGAAGTATTCGGACGCTATCGAGGTGCTTAGCAAACATCGCGCTAGCGGTGACCCTCGCGTTAATACTGGACTGGCCGTCGCTTATTTGCACCAGAAGCAATACGACAAGGCGCGTGAGGCATTAAACGAGGGGCTCAAAAATGAACCTGACTCGCCCATGCTCCTGGAGCGGCTGGCTGACACGGAGGCCCTGACCGGACAATACGATCTGGCGATTGACCATCTTCAGAAACTGCTCTCCTCAGATCCGAAGTCGGTCAATCTGCTCCGCCGCATGGGGGAAGTCTACGAACTCAAAGGTGACCGAGGCAATGAAATCGCCTCCTATCGGCAGGCCTGTGAATTGGCGCCCAATGACTTGACTGCGGGCTTGAGTCTGGCCGACGCCTTAGCCCGAGCCGGGCGCACGAATGAGGCCCGGGCCGAATTCCAGCGTGTCGTGAAGGCGCATCCCGAGAACGCGCCGGCTTTGAATAACGCGGCTTTTTTCCTGGCTGATTCGGGCGGCGACTTGGATGAGGCGCTGCGGCTTGCGCAACACGCGCTGGAGAAGTCTCCAGGCCAACCAGGTTTCTCGGATACGGTCGGCTACATTTACCTGAAGAAGGGTCTCAACGATAGCGCC
>PMOK01000025.1 GCA_003162425.1 Bryobacterales bacterium
GCTTCCGATCGGCAGCGGCCCTTGCCACACTCCCGCATCGCTGGCTAGATACAGCTCGTTAAATCCACGCGGGTAATACACATAGCACGCTCCCGACACTGACAGCGTCGCGCTGATGTCGATCTGCGCCGAGGTAATGTCCGCCGCGCCGTTGGGATCTGAATAGGTAAACGTGAAGGTCTGCGAAGCCCCGCTGCCTGAGTTCGGTGATACCGATACCGCAGCCGGATATCCACCACTGCTCGCGCCGGTGATGGTCAGCGAGGCACTGGTGTTGTGATTCAAAGATCCGCTGGCGCCTGTGACAGTGATGGTTATGCCTCCCGCTGAAGCGCCACCAGTTGTCGTAATGGTCAGCGTGGTGGAACCGGAACCGGTCACCGTAGTGGGATTGAAACTTCCCGTCACTCCAGAGGGCAATCCCGACGTCCCGAAATTCACCGTTCCGCTGAATCCGTTGCCGCCCGTCACGGTTACCGTATACGCCGCGCTGCCGCCCGCCCCTACGCTGGCCTCTGTCGGAGATGCGCTCACAGAGAAGTCAGGCAGCGCATTGACAGTCAGGCCGAACGTCACCGTGACCCCGGAATATTTAGCGGTCAGTGTCACGGGCGTAGAGGTATTCACAGATCCAGACGTTACCGTGAAAGTCGCCACAGTTGAGCCCTGAGGAACCGTTACGGACCCTGGCACACTGGCGGCGGATGAATTCGAGCTGGAAAGCGTCACAACCGCACCGCCGGCCGGGGCTGGCACCGTAAGACTGACTGACCCTCCGGCTGACTGACCACCTATGATCGTACCCGGTGAGACTGAAATACCACTTAGGGCTGCGGAAGCCGGATTGACGGTTAGACCAAACGTCTCAGTGCTGCCGGCAAAGGATGCGGTCAAGGTGACCGGGGTTGGCGTAGTGACACTCCCGGCGGCCACTGGGAATGTCACCGAAGTGGAACCCTCTGGGACCGTCACGGTTGAGGGGATGTTGGCGTCCACCGGAGACGAAGTCAAGTTGATGGTGGCGCCCCCGCTTCCCGCAGCGGAAGTCAGCGCCACGGTGCAAGTTGCCCCCACGGTCGGACTTACTGCTGTCGGATTGCATGAGAAGCCATTCAAACTGGGCCCTTTCGAAATTGTGACAGTCCCATTGCTGGTGAAGGTGGATAAAGGTGTACTGGTAATGCTGGCCGAGGTTCCGTTTGTGAGCTGGACCAGGGAGGACGTACTGAAGGTCGACGCAGATACCGTCAAATTTACCGTTGCAATGACGCCATTCGCTATCGTTGAATCGTTAAGGCCCCATAGCAGGCACATTGCAGTCCCGGCGCCGTACTCGCAAGACAGCGTTTTATCTCCCGCCCCTGGGGCGGCGGCAACCGTCACCGAGGAAAAATCAGTGGTAGAAAAGCCGAGGTCCCACTGAACCGACGCCGGTTGGTTCCCAGTGCTAGCGAGCGAGACATTCAAAGTTACGGTGGTGCCGGGGGCTGCAGAGCCAGAGGAAAGACTCAATGTGACGCTTTGCGCTAAGCCACAACAGCACGCCGCTGTAGCGATCATGCAGATTTGGGCAACTCGTACCAGTACTGAAGTTGGATGGCGCATCGGTCAAGAATCATTATATGGCCCAGAGGGTTCCAGCTTAATTACACACATACCGTAATTGAGCTAAGGAAACCTGCCTAGCTAGTTAAAGCGTATCGCTTAGGCTTCTTCTTCACCGGCAGAGGTTGTCTTTTAGTAAGTAGTTTAGAAACAAAGGGCCGGACGGTCGAATCTTAGTAATCACCACACACGGGGCCCTAGATGACACGGCTAGCGTGATTCAATGCTTGCGATCGGGAGTAGAGGCGGAACAGAGGGAATGGGGTGGCTAGGCGCAGGACTCTGACGGTGAAGTGGTTATTCTGTCGGGAGAGCGTCTGAACGCTTGCCGTCAATGCCAAGCTTTTTCATCTTATAGAGAAGCGCCTTGTAGTCCACGCGGAGTTGGGCAGCCGCCTCTTTGCGATTCCATCTGGTGCGGTCTAAAGCGGAAAGAATCGTTTCGATTTCTGCTTGTCGCTGGACCTCGGTCACTTTCTTCAACGTCGACACGGCGGCCGGAGGCGACAACATGACAACCTCCGGACGGGGGGGAATGTTTGGGGCAGATTCCGGCCTGCGCGAGCGATGACGAAGATCTGCGGCAACAGCCTCGGAATCATGAAGCGCTAAATACTTACGCATCACATTTTCAAGCTCACGGACGTTGCCCCTCCAATCGTGATCTAACAGAGCGTCGCTCAGAATCGGAGTGATCTCGAATGGAGCACTGTTAGGCGTTGCGTGCTTCTGCAGGAAGTACGATGCCAATGGCAGGATCTCATCTGGCCGATCTCTTAAAGGTGGCACGTGGACGCTTATAACGTTCAGCCGATAATAGAGGTCTTCACGAAAACGCCCCTCATGAATCGCCCGTTCCAGGTCACAGTGCGTTGCGGCCATCACGCGGACATTTATGCGAATTGTCTCCTTACCGCCTAACCGATGGAATTCCTGGTCCTGTAGAACCTGAAGGAGTTTCGCTTGCAGGCGAAAGTCCATATCTCCGATTTCGTCCAGAAAGATGGTCCCTTCGTGCGCCAAGTCGAATTTGCCGAGCTTGCTCTTGACCGCTCCTGTGAAGGCCCCCCGCTCATAACCAAACAATTCGCTTTCGACTAACTCCGACGGGAGCGCTGCACAATTGACCTTGAGGAAGGGATGTGCGGCGCGTGGAGATGCTGCGTGCAGCATGCGAGCAACAACCTCTTTGCCGGATCCTGTCTCTCCCTGAATCAGGATGGAGATTTCCGAAACAGCAATCCGGTGGAGCACTTGCTCCATCTTCCTCATCCATGAGCCCGGACCGGCAGCCCTCACTTCCCAGGTCTTTGGATTCGCTTTCATCATGGGAATGTGAGCCGCATGGTGCTTGGCAAGCGTCTTCTCAATCGACCCCAGCAGTTGTTCCTGGCTCGCCGGCTTCTTTAGATAGTCGTCAGCTCCACATTTCATTGTCTCGACGATTGTAGAAGGCGTCGAACCCCCGGAAAGCATGATGACAGGCAGGTTCTTATTAAACTGACGAATCTCGCGGAGTGTTTCGATCCCGTCCTTGAACGGCATCATTATGTCCAGCAAAACAAGGGAGACGCGAGAATCGCTGCGCTTCAAAAGTCTCAACGCCTCGTCGCCGTTCTCTGCCTGCTCTACCTCGTAGCCATGACATCGGAGCGAAAGTTCGAGGTAATTGCGTACATCCGGTTCATCTTCCGCTACAAGTATTCGTTGCATTGGTAGCTAAGAAGCCGCCCCCCTCGCGAACGCATGTTGATCAGTCTTGGCTCTAAACCCTTTCCGCCTCTGTACCGAACCTAAGGGCAGGATGAATGAGATCCTAGCGCCGCTAGAAGTATTTTCCGCCCAGATTTTTCCACGATGGGCAGAGACGATCATCTTGCAGATCGCAAGTCCCAGCCCTCCCCCAGACCGATCATGCGAACCACCATAAGATGTGTATTCCTCGAAAATGTTCTCCAAATGTTCAGGCATGATACCAGAGCCTGAGTCAATAACATCCACGCGGTACACATTCGGAGGCGCCGGTGTTGAGTCTTGGCCAGCAACGCGGGTATCCACATAACCCCGTACCTCGATCGCGCCTCCCTTAGGCGTGAACTTGCAAGCATTCTCCAGCAGATTCACCATGACTTGCTCAATTTGTTGGGGTTCCAAATAAAGAGGTGCTCCTGGACGGCTTAAATTGACTGAAATGGTGATTTGCTTTCCGCGTGCCAGCGGTTCTATTTCGTGCATAGCGGCGGTGATGGAGGCTTCCAACGAGGATTCTCTCAGATCTGGGACTCTCACGACGTGCTTACCGACGCTCAGCTGGAGCATCCCGGACGACATGCGGTTGACTTTTTCGACGGCCCGCTGAATGCGCTGCACCAGGTCCACCTGCTCGCCGTTCAGCGGCCCCATAGCTTTTTCGAGGAGGATACTACAATAGCCGCCGGCGGCCATCAAAGGCGCGCGGAAATCATGGACCGCGCGAACGAGGAAGTTCGTCCGGTCCTGGTCATATTCCTGTAACTTTAAGTTCGCCATCAAAAGGCACTGCAACACGTCTTTGGCGTGCGATTCGGGTGAAATCACGTCCATCTGCGTTGAAATCGACGTTCGATCGCTCTTACGAGCCAACACCTGGTCTATAAAAATTTGCAGTGTTCGATGGCTTAACGGTTTCAGCAGTGTACTGCCCGGTCCAAGGGGCATGCGGGTAAGAAACTCATGTAGGTGCTTCCTGTCCACCAAGAACAACTGTTCTTGGTTAGGGGTGTGGGTTCGCGAACTCGGAGGCCAATGAGCGGTATCAATATCCCAAATCAGGAGATCGGCTGTAACGGATTGCGCTTTGTCCGGCTCCAAGAGGACCACGTCGCTTCGGTCTAAACCGAGGCTCCGTACGGCCTCATGGCACAGCTCCAATAGCTCGACATCCCTGGATAATAAACAGATTGTGAAAGTCTTGAGATAACGCGGGGGACCGCCTATTGTTTCGCTGATCATGTTGGTGTTTGAACCGTCCATCCAAACGACCCAGTGGCTACGCGACCGTAACCGAGGGCCACTATGCAAGTCCCGGCATCATCGTGGACTGCCAGGAACTCACCGTCCGCCTTCTAACCGTTCAACTTTTTGGGCTGTGTTCCGAAGATACACTCAGAAAGTACGAAGGCATAGGAGGGACTTGGACCCACCCCTGGGAAGATGCACTGGAGATCAGTACTATAAGAGATCAGCAGATAAGTACTATACGAAATCAGCCTGTAAAAGGACGCAGGGCCTTTGAAAGAACGACCACCGTCGAAGCGGGAAAAGGCGTGAATAACTTTCTTTACGTTGCGAGCTCATTTTTTGGCAGAGAAGTGCGCAGAACTTCAAGTATCCCGCAACCCTGCTTACGCCCGGTAGGCGGTTTGGTGGGTGCAGATGATCAGATCGCTAAAGATTGAGGGCGCTTCGCCAGCACCGATGTGAGCGGTCTCAAGTTGCGATCGGTCGCATAAGACGCGGCGCTTTGACGATCATGAATTCCGAGTTTGGCATAAATTGCACGGATGTGCCAACGAACCGTATCTCGACTAATAAAGAGCGACGCCGCAATTTCCCGGTTCTTATGGCCTTGGGCGAGGAGTGCTAGTATCTGTTCCTCCCGGTCGGTGAGTTTGCAGGGATCGTGCGAGGAAAGATAGTCACGACAGATCCGCGAGAGAAGGAGTCTGGGTGCCCAGAGTTCACCGGCAGCAACCGCCTCCACCGCTCGCCGGAACTGCCAAGGCGGCGAATCCGGCCGCAGGAACCCCATGCAGCCCATCTGTAATAGCGACATGCAGTGAGTTGAAGATTCATCTATTACTAAGACGAGAACGGGCACAAGCCTACCGTACTCCGCTTTTCTAGCGAATAGGATAGGGTCAACTTTTGATAAACAATCGTCGTCTACTATGAGCACGCAAGGAAGAAAATTCCGGCATTCCTCAAGGATGGACTCAGCTTGAGAAGAGTTGGCACAAACGATTTCGCGATGAGGACCGCCTGCAAAACATCGTCGAATCCGCTTCCAATAAGCAGCAGCTCCTCCGCCAATCACGAGGCACCGTGGGTGTCCCGAAACCACCATCAAGCACACCTCCGAACCCCTACGGAAAATGCCGACGTCCAAGTTTCTCAGAGAATGTCACTAGGTGCAACCGTACGGCTTCCTAATTCGTACTAGCAGTACTGTTTCATGCGAAGTCGCAATGGAACTAAAAGGAAGCGGGGCTGTAACAAACTTGGTCTCAAAAGTGCACAATGTCGGCCTGAAATACAAAAGAGGTAGCTTGTAGAAGCTGTGAGCATTAGGGGCTTCGAGCACTAAGAACGTGTATGAAGGACGGCATCGGCTGCGCAAGGATAATGCGTGGTGCCGGCACAAGACGGACAAATCACTCATGGGGCTGCCGACTGTCGAGCGTCGCAAGTTCGAGAGACTTCCTTTGCAATTGCCTCTTCAGTTCAGCAGGGCCTTGCGTCGAGACGAAGTAATAGAATGCGTCACGGAAAACATTAGTGGCGCAGGGATTTACTTCGTTTCGTTGCGTTCCTTGGTTGTCGGGGAACGACTCGAAATCGATCTGCATCTACCGCCTCTCACTTCTGGCCATAACAACGTAAACGTGCATCTGAGATGTCAGGCTCAGGTCGTGCGAGCCGAGTCAACCCGTCAGGGTCTTGGCATCGGGATAGCTTGCCGAATCGAGAGCTACACGATCCGGTTTGGGGACGAAGATCTCCTGCGTGATCAAATGTTCCGTGGTGCGAAGACTTAGGATTCTTTCCAGAATTCTATGCAAACGCTTGGTAGATTTTAGGGATGACGGTGTGGCCGCTCGTGCTTTCTGGCTCGCGGCGAAAAACGTTCCGGTCCGAGAGTTAGGGCTCGACGGAACGCCAGCGGCGGCAGCCTTCCGAGCTTGCTAGCTATATAGTACCGGTTAGGCTTTCGGTTCCGGTGACGGTACAGCCGCAGACCATCTCACTAGTAGGATTGATCGAGATCAGGTGTCCAGGGCGACGAGCCTGGGTTCGGGTGGAGGCAGTCGCAATGTTCGAAAACCGTTCTGGATTTCGCTGCCTTGCTGAGGCGGCGCGGAAAGCGATCAACTGCATGATCCAGAGGCCACTCTTGCGGAGAGGTGCGGTAGCCCTATAGCTTCAGCTTCCTGTAGCCTTGACCATCCGGTCTTCGACAATGTCCCCGTCCGGAGATGTGACCGAAACCGTCACCAGCTCTTTGGTAGTAGAAGTCCAAACGATATTCGCGGCAAAAAGCAGATCATGAGCGTTTGTGGTTGGTCACTGATCCGCTTTGGCTGGTCTTACTCTTCCCACTCTTTGCCGTGCAGACATCCACTGGATTGTTCGGATCTCCGCCGCTGTACTCAAGAATCCGAAATGTCGGGGTAGGCCGCCGCCACCGAGAACTTCACAGTAACGATGTTCGCACCCGCGGCGACCGATGCAATGTTCTTGGCATAGTACATGGATTTTGTAGCGATCCCTTTACAGCCGTGGGCCCGATAGCAAGCGTATACGTGTTGCCGCTGGCGTCAGTGACAGCATTGACCACAGCCGTGGAGTCGTTCCAACCACCACGTTGAGGTCGCCAGCCCTCGCGCGGGCACTCATTGGTGCGTGGCGACTATCTCAACAGCAGCGTAGGTCCACCGGTCGTTTGTCGGCGAAGTATCGTGGNNCCGGTTTGCGTATCAATCCGCTGATGTACGAGAACCTGTCCGCTCACGGGGACTCTGGCGATAGCGTTATCCCAATCGTGGCCGACCGCAAAGACCCAACTGCCAGCCGAGGCACCCGGGATGACAACATCCGGCGCCCCTGACGCGGCACTCGCAGCATTCACCATGCCGGTGCCTGAGGCATTGGTAAAGGCAATCACTGTCAAAGAGCCGTGGTAACCACCGATTCCCGGTGAAGATATGACAGTGACGCCGGAGAGGACGTCAGGAGCCTGCGCGACCCAGATCTCCGACGTGCCGGGCTGCGAGTTGCTGCGCGCGAGGAGTGTCCACGGCAATCCGGTCCCACTCACAGTGGCTGTCTGGGGTGAATTGGCTGGACCGTCGTACCCAACGAAAGCTACCAGCAGGTCGCCCGACTGCGTGGTGGAAAACGATGGCGTCGTCATCTCGTTTTCGCCATCCACGAAGACAGTCGCATCCTCTCCGATTAGATTGGGAGGATTGGAGTTGTTCACGGTGACGGTTAGCGCAGCGGTTTTAGCGACGCTGGCGTAGGAAGCGGTTAAAGTGATCGAGGTCGCTGTGGTTACACTGCCGGTGGTTACCGAGAACGTAGCGGAGGATGAGCCTTGCGGAATCGTAATGGAAGTTGGGACCGTAGCGGCGTTGGAATTTGAGCTGGAAAGCGATATAACGGCGCCACCGGACCCGGCTGCTGCAGTGAGACTGAC
>PMOK01000204.1 GCA_003162425.1 Bryobacterales bacterium
GGTCGGTGCAGTTCTGTTGATTGCCTGCGTCAATTTGGCGAACTTGCTGCTGGCTCGTGGAGCGACGCGTCAGCACGAATTCGCTATGCGGGTTGCGTTGGGAGCGCCGCGGTGGCAACTGATCTGGATGCTGCTTATCGAAGCGCTGTTGCTGTCCGTGACCGGCGCAGCGTTAGGAATGCTGATTGCGCGATGGACGGCGCGCTACCTGCTGGCCAGCTTCTGGGCGGGCTTCGTTCCGCTATTCATTGATCCCTCGCCGGATGTCCGTGTGCTGGTGTTCACGGCCGTGCTGGCCATCTTCACTGGCGTGTTATTTGGGATGGTTCCGGCGTGGCGAATGAGCCGCTCGGATCCGGCCGGAACACTGCGTCAAACTTCGCGCACCACGGGCGGCCACATGGGGCGATTCAGCAGCGCGCTTGTGACCGCGCAAGTAGCGCTCTCGCTGATCCTGCTGCTGGGAGCGACGCTGTTCGTGCGCAGTCTCAGGAATCTCGAAACAGTGGATCTGGGCTATCGCCGGGATCACATGCTGGTGATGCAGCTCTTTGCTCAGGCGGGGCACGAGAAGATTTCGAATCGGACTCAGTATTATCACGATTTGACCTCGCGATTGTCTGAAGTGCCGGGCGTCGATTCGGTGAGCTACCTGGATATGGGCCCGGCGACCGGCTATGAGTACAAGGTGCCTGTTTCAAGCGGCTCTGGCGGCGCTGTTCGAAGTGCCGCAGAGGAGTGGGCCGGTCCTCAAGTTTTCCATACCATGGGAATGCATGTTCTAGCCGGCCGTGAATTTGATTGGCGTGATGACGAGCGTTCGCCGCGCGTTGCCGTTATCAGCGAGAGTCTGGCGCGGGCTCTTTTTGGGAATCAGAGTCCGATTGGCCGAATCATTGATGCTGGTGCTGAACCGGAGCACATGGGGCTGACAGTCGTTGGTGTGGTGAACAGCGCAAGCCTGTGGAAGCTGGATAGCCGTGAACCGCCGGCGGTGTATCACGCGCTGATGCAGGAGCCACGCTACAACAATTCTCGCGTCGTGATGCGGACTGTCAACGCCCCGGAGGCCATTGCACGGACTGCCGAACGCACGCTTGAATCTCTGGGGTACCACTATTCGCTAAGAACCAGCACGCTGGAACAGCGGACCGCCGACACGTTGGCTTCCGAGCGTATGATTGCAGTGCTTGCATCTGGGTTCGGTGCGCTCGCGCTGGTGCTTGCGGCCGTCGGGCTGTATGGCATTTTGTCGTATGCTGTGACGCGGCGCACGCCTGAGATCGGTGTTCGCATGGCGTTGGGAGCCAAGCGCGCGGATGTGTTGCGCATGATTCTCAGTGAAGTGCTGCGGGTTGTCGCAATTGGTATCGCGATCGCGATTCCTTTGATATTCGCTTGCGGAAAGCTGGTGGCGGGGATGCTGTTCGGAGTGTCGGTGATGGATCCGGTGGCGATTTTGATTGCGGCATCCACTCTTGGGGCCGTGGCGGCGATCGCCGGATTCGTGCCGGCGCGGCGCGCCTCGCGCGTGGATCCGATGGTCGCGTTACGGTGCGATTGAAATGCGCCTGCGAACGACGGTTCTCGCCGGTTTCGCCGTTCTAGCGCAAGCCCAACCGGAGCAGATCGCCAAAATCAAGAACAATGTCGAAGAAAACTTGAGCCGGCTTCCAAACTATACGTGCACCGAGACCATTCAACGATCGGAGCGGCCCAAGATTGACGGCCAGCCTAAATTGATGATGGCCGAAACCGTCCGCATGGAAGTTGCGTTCGTGGATGGGAGAGAATTATTCGGATGGCCGGGAGCAGCCAAGATCGACGAATCCGACATCGGTAAGATGATCGATGGGTCCATCGGGAACGGCTATTTTGCGCTTTTTTCCCAAAACATTTTCTCAAATCCCTCCGCGGTGTTCCAATATGTGAGCGCCGAGCAACTCGATGGCAAACCCGCTGTCCGTTACGATTATCGCGTCCCACAAAGCAGCAACGTTTACCTTATCAGGACTGACTCTGGAGAGGCCTATGTCGGATTTCATGGATCGATTTGGGTGAACCCGGCGACGCTCGACCTGATTCGCATTACAGCGGCAGTGGATGATCCTCCCGCAGTACTGGGGTACAGCTCCGCCACCAGCCTCCTGGATTTTGAGCGCAAATCGATCGGAAGCTCAACGTTCGTCCTTCCGCGAGGGGCTGATCTGATCGTCGTTGATACGGACGCCACTGAAAGGCGGAACCATTTGAGTTTTGCAAGTTGCCATCAATTCGTGGGTGAATCGGTGCTCAAGTTTGACGCACCTGCGACGGAACCCACAGCGGCGTCTGCCAAAGCCCCGGTCGCCGTAATCACACTGCCCAATGATTTTACTGTGGATTTCAACCTGGACACTCCGATCGATTGGGGCACCAGCGCCGGCGGCGATCCGGTGCACGGCACGCTACGCGACGGCGTTCCGTTGAATGGCGGAATCGTCGTGCCCAAGGGCGCCGGGCTATCGGGCCGGATTGCGCATCTGGCCATGCGCGGCGGCTTGTATTACGTCGAGTTCACTCTCACTTCGCTCGATTTCGAAGGCGGGCACGCCGACCTCATCGGACGGCGGAACGGGGTGTCCGTGAAAGACCTGCCGCTCATTTATCAATCCACCAAATTCAAGCTCACCCGTGGCGCCCGCCTGACACTGCACAGCAGACTGCTAAAATCCGTACATAATGATTCAATTCGTCCTTGAAACGGACCGCGGGCTTTTCGACGACGCTTTTCGATTTGCCCAGCAGCAGGTGCGCAAGATAATCGAGAGCTATCCCGACTACTATCCGATGTACACCAGCAACGGACGCTGGAAGCACGAGGGGCCGGCGTGGACACACTGGTGCGACGGCTTTTTTCCGGGCATGATGTGGATTTTTCATAAGCGTAGCGGCGTACCCGGCGGAAACGGCGGAGGCGCGCAGGCCCAATACTGGATGGATCAGGCCATCCGTTACACGAAGCCGCTGGAGCCGCGCAAGCTCGACCGCGAGGTCCACGATCTTGGGTTTCTGTTCATGCCGACGTTCTATCGCTGGTATCAGATCACCCACGATCCGAAGCTGAAGGACATCATCATCGAAGCCGGAAAGACGCAGGCCATGCGGTTCCAGGAGAACGGGCAATATCTGCGATCCTTCGTGGGAGAGAACTCGATCTTCATCGACATCATGATGAACGTCGGCATTATTTTCTACGCCGCTCGTGAAACTGGCGACCGGCGGCTGCGGGATGTCGCGCTGCGTCACTGCCTGACCACGCGCCGCGTCCTGGTGCGCGGAGACGGCTCTACCGCGCACGAAGGCATCTTCGATCTCGAGACCGGCGAGTTTCTGCGGCAAGCCACGCAGCAGGGCTACCGCGGCGATTCCTGCTGGTCGCGCGGCCTGGCGTGGTCGTTGTACGGTTTCAGCATTTCCTATGAGTATTCTCGCGATCCGAGATTCCTAGAGACCGCCGAGGTCTGCGCGGATTACTACATCACACACTCGAATCACGACGGCGTTCCACCGTGGGATTATAATGCGCCGCCGGAGAGCCGCAAGCTGCTGGATACTTCTTCGGCCGCGATAGCCGCTTCTGGGCTATTGCGTCTTTGCCGGCTACTTCAGGATCCGGTGAAGGGACACTATTACTGGTCCACTGGGATCACGATCCTGCGGACGCTTTGCGAGAAACATCTGGCCAAGAAGGACAAGAAGTGGGAAGGGATACTAAAGGGCGGCGTCTATCATCTGCACAAAGAGCTGGGCGTGGACGAGTCAGTGATGTGGGGTGAATATTATTTCGTGGAGGCGCTGGAGCAAGCGTTGACGCAGTTGTAGCGCGTGCGCTTCAAGAAACGCAATTCACCGTCAGGATGGAATTCTGCGCGCGGGTTGGCGCCGATTGGCTATCGGCGCGCAGGTTGCCAACCTGCCCTACACGCGGAAACTGACCCATCTGTTATCGTTGACGTAAGACGGTAGGGGTGTGTTCGGGGCAGAAAGAAGACGGGGATGAGATTTGCGAATAGATTTATTTGGATGATGGCGGCTTCGGCCTGTCTGCTGGCGGCGCAAGACGATCCGCCGGGACGGGTGGCGCGCCTCAGCTATACGTATGGCTCGGTTTCGTTTCAGCCGGCCGGCGTGGACGATTGGTTTCAGGCAGACTTCAACCGGCCGCTCACGACCGGAGACCACGTTTTTGTCGATCCGGGCGGGACTGCGGAATTACAAATCGGGTCCGGGGTTTTGCTCCTCGGCGGCAAGACCACCATGGACATCCTGAATCTGGATGATTCCAGCGTGCAGTTGCGCCTGAGCGAAGGAACGCTGCTCATCCGTGTCCGCTCGCTTGGCGACCAAGACAGTTTCGAGGTGGACACTCCCAATTTGTCTTTCTCATTGCTGCGGACTGGAGATTACCGGATCAACGTCCAGCCGGACTCTTCGAGCACTTTCGTCACCGTGCGAGGAGGCGAGGGCGAGCTGAATGGGCCGGATCAAGCATTCACGGTCCATGCCGGCGAAGAGGTGCAAGTGGCCGGCGCCGATCAGCCCAGCTACCAGAGTGTCGCTATACCGCCGCCCGATACATTAGACAGGTTCAGCGCCCAGCGCGCGCAAGGCGAGGATCAATTGCAGTCAGCACGCTATTGCTCGCGCGAAATGGTGGGCTACCAGGACTTGGACAGATATGGGTCGTGGCGGAACACGCCGGACTATGGAATGGTTTGGGCGCCCAACGGCACGCCGGGAGGCTGGGCGCCGTATCACTTTGGACATTGGCTTTGGGTTGACCCGTGGGGATGGACCTGGGTGGATGACGCACCCTGGGGCTTTGCTCCGTTTCACTATGGACGTTGGGCGTACGTGGGATATTGGGCCTGGGTTCCGGGTCCGGTGGCTGAGCGGCCAGTGTACGCTCCGGCATTGGTGGCCTGGGTGGGTGGTGAAGCAGTGGGAGGCGGAGTGGGCTGGTTTGCGCTGGGTCCGCGCGAGGTTTATGTGCCCTCGTATCACACCAGTCCCACCTATTTGACTCGCGTCAACGTGAGCAACACAGTAATCGTGAACAAAGTCAACATCACGAATGTCAACATCACCAACGTGAATTACGTGAATCGTGCCGCGCCCGGCGCGGTGATGGCAGTGCAGCGCGAGGCGTTCGCCAGTGCGAAACCGGTGCAGAGCGCGGCTGTCGTGGTACGCCCGGAAGCGCTGCGATCGGCGACTGTAGTGGCCACTGCTTCCGTCGCACCGACCCGCGCGAGTGTGGTGCGAACCGCGTCGCCAGGAGCTACCGTGGTGAGGCCCGCGGCGGCGGTTGAGGCACGTCCGGTGATCGCGAAGAAGACACCGCCGCCTCCGCCTGTGCCGTTCGCGCAAAGGCAAACGGCGCTTGCGGGTAACGCCGGCCGCCCGCTGGACAAGAATCAGGTTCAGCAACTGCGGCAGGCTCAGCCGCCGCCCGCTCGGCCTCTGGTGCGGCAGGTCGAAGCGCACGCCCCGGCGCCTCAGGCTCCAGCGAGCCCAGCGGTGAGGCCAGGTGCTTTGCCGACGCCGCGAAGCGCCGCGCCCGCATCTACACCGGCCGCGCCACAGGTGCAGTCATCCAAGCCCGCGCCGCAAACTATGGAAACCACTCCAGCACCGCAGCGCGTGGCTCCAGCTACGCAAACTGCCCCGGAACATCCGAAGGAAGCGGCACCACCCGTAGAGCGCATGCCTCCGCCGGCGCGTTCTACAACACCAACTGCCGCTCCGGCACCTGCGGCTCAGCGGCCGACGTCATCCACGCCGGCGCCCGCAAAAACGGCGCCCAAGGATGACAAGCAAAAGAAGGATGCAAAGAAGGATGAGAAGAAGGATGAAAAGAAGGACAAACAGTAGCGCGGGCTAAGCGCCAGGCAGTTCGGTTTCACCAATCGGGCGGCAGTATGGCGCCAGTGTTCCGCACTGTTTCGGCGATCACCGCGCCGACGTCGTCCTCCTTCTCCATCACGTACTCAATGTAGCCGGCGCATCGAAGATTACAGGATCCATTGCGCCGAAGACGCGGCGGTAGGCATTGGGAGGCGGAACGTGCTCGGTTCCAGGCAGCAGGGGCCCTAGCCGCGAGCGGAACAGCGCCTCGCCTCCGATCGAGATCGCGTCCAGGGACGCGCCGTGGAAGGATTCCCACATGGAAATTGTTTTGAAGCGCCTGCCAGTTTCTCCGCCAGCCGGATTGCGGGAATGTTGGTGTAGCGCCTGGTGCAGAACGGAAGCACGCGCCTCTGCTCCTCGACGGCCGCGAGCACGCACGGGTTGGCGAAGCCCACTTGATGTAGGCGGCCAGGCTGAGCAGGTAGCGCATCTCGCTAGTGGGCTGTCCGCTCTGAATCTACTACTGCCGTGCGTCGCCATGAGTGGCGACGCGGCACGCAGAAGTGCGTGCGCTACGGGCGTGGCGCGAACACTCGTGATG
>PMOK01000141.1 GCA_003162425.1 Bryobacterales bacterium
CTCAAGCAGGATCGCGGCTACGACGAACGCGGCCGAGATCATAGCATCCGCATTTGCGTTCCAAAGCAGGCACTTAATACTCCTAAAATGGCCAGAACTAACCGCGTCGGACCGGGGCCTCTGGGAACGTAGCGCACGCACCACCAAATGGTAATCAGGCACAGCACGACGGCCACACCGTCATCCGGGTTGGCATTCAAGATCCGAAAGAAAAACATATTCGATCCCTCGACGTACTCCCATGAACGCGTGCTATTACGCACCCAGTCCTATGGAACTTTATTTGGCCCGATGATTATATCTACGACAAATGGCATATTCGCGGGCGATTCTTTTTTAAGCGGTGCTACTTTTGCTTTCGCCTGGCTGGCAAAGCCGCTATCGAAGTTGAATGCCGGCGCCAGCGTGAGCCGGAGCCTCTGGTCTCGGCCGGTAACCTCGATCGGTGAATCCGGGATCGTGTAATGGACATTCACACTCACCGCAAGGCCCGGCTCTGCTTGCGGGAAGACGCGCTTCCACTCGCCCGATGCGTCCTGGCGCGTGAGCGAAAGATAACCGGAGGTCATGGCGGTAACTCTAAGGCGGATCGCGTCGCCGGTCTCGATCGAAGCTCCTGCTGAAAGCGGCTGGTATGTTCCGTCCGAAGCCCGTCTGAGCAGCGTGTATTGCACGGGCGGAAAATCGGCCTTGGATATAACGCCCCCCATCGCCCCGTTCAATTGCGCCGGAGCGGCCTGGCTTTGTTCCTGATCGCGAACGGGACTCACCGTCTGTCCTGCAACCTGCTGGCTTTGAGCCTGCGTGTCGCTTGCGCGGCCCTGGCTGGGAACGCCACTCACCTGCACTTGTTGTTGCGAGGCTGTAAGCGCGGGAGGAGGTGGCGCTGGCGGCGCTGTGGGAGCCACTGCCGGGGCAGGCAGAGTTGCCGACTGAAGTTCGTCCTTGCGCTCGTTCTGAGAGACGGACGGTCGCGCAAGCACCGTTGGCTTTCCCGTTGAAGCGCGCGCGCGGACCGGTTGTGGGAGTGACTTTAAATCGCTTTCCGCCTTTTCAGCCGGTTGGACCATGGCAGGTTGGGGCGGCTTAATAGACAGAAGCGTGGTTTCTGTCGTGTGCGATCGAGTGACCGCGACAACAAGAATCGCAGCCGCAACGGCGCTGGCCGCTGCCGTCCACGTCCACCAGCGCGACCACCATGCCGCGCGCGGCTTTTCCAAGGCCTGGCGAATCTGAGCGCGTGACACCGGGTCCGCCAGCAGATCCTTCAGGGCCTGCTCCTGATGCAGCGCGTCAAACAGTTCCTGATCTTCGAGCGCTGCTTCAAAAAGCGCCTGGCGCTCCGTTTCCGTAAGCGTGTTGGTGGCATAACCGCCGAGCAGTTTGCGAATCTCGTCGTTCGTCATTTGCTCGCCTCCCAACTGCCGCCCATCAACTCCATCAGGTGCTTCCGGCAGCGAAAATCCCAGGTGTAGACGGTGTTGATGGAACCCACGCCCAGGATGGCCTGGATTTCCGTATAGCTTTTGCCTTCCAATTTCAGCGCGAACAATTTCCGGCAGCGTTCGCCCATCTTCGACACAGCCGCGATCAGCCGCTCCCTCATCTCACGCTGCTCGGCCACCGCCAGCGGATCCGCGGCTCCGTCCGGAATCTGAATTTCGTCCACGGGTATTTGCGTATACTCTCCGCGCCTCTGCGTTTTTCGCCGGAAAGCCATCATCTTGAATCTTACGATTTGTAGCGAAAGCGGCAGGAGATCCTCCAGCCGTTCGAGGTGCCCATACTTCTGGTGGAGCAAAATCAGGACTTCCTGGGCAAGGTCCTCGGCAGCATCCCTCTGTAATCTGGATGCCGCGAAGCCCACAATTCTTTCACGCAGCTTCTCCAGGATCTCATCCCGCGAGCTGGCGGGGGCCTTCTCGGCGCTACCGCTCGGTAACGGTCCCATGTTTGCCCAAAGGATACAGCGTTGTTACACCGCGGAGCAAGGTGGTGTGCTGCGCGAGCTCAGGTGTGCTGGGCCCGCTTTCAGACTACGGATTTGCGGAACCTTCGCTGGACAACGGCAATCAGGCACATGCATAAGCCGAGCACAACGATGTTCCCCGGTTCGGGCACCTGTGAAACGTAGAAAGCCCCACTGTTATCGTAGGCGTTAATGTCCGAGACTCGCAACTCGAGAACCGTGCCCGTGGTCAGGCCGCTGGTAAAACCGATGTCCGCCAGGGTCTCGTCCGTGATCGTCAGTGTGGTGGGCGGCGTGGGGTTACCGAGGCCGAATTCAGCTGATGAAGGAAATACTTGGAAGAATCCCAGCGCGCTGTTGCCAATCAGGAGGGCCGCATAATTGAGCGAGGGATTGTCGGAGTTGGCAGCGGTCTGACCAGGATTGTTGCCTGTGTTGGTTATTGCCGGACCGACGATGATGCCCGCGGCATTGGCAGTGAATTCGCCGGACGCCAGGTCGACGGTGCCGCTTACGGTCAATGACAGCGTGTCGGAACCGAGAAGATTCTGGCCAACGGTAAACGTCGGGCCTCCATTATCGAACCCCACACCGTCGGCGGAGTTGGTCCCGAGCACCGTCAGGTTTGGAACCAATAGCGCGTCTGCGTGCAAAAGAGCCGCAGGAACGACAAGGCAGAGCAGCCAGCGTTTCATATTCATCCTCCGGAAGCGCACCATAGCCGCGTGCCGCTTCGCGATTCTCACATCTATTATACGCGTAGCCTCGCCTAAAACGATCGTGAATACGGCTTATTGGGTACTAATGTAAAACCTTAGTTTGGGCACTAGACCGTACTGTGCTCAAATACCATTGCTATTTATTTTGTTCCAGTGAGAATCAGGAGGGGATTCCCGTCCGGGTCACACAGCGGAACTGCATCGTTGGGGAAGTGCGAATCCCGCAGGACGCTCCTGAGGTCCAGACTGCGGCGGCGTCGGATTCTTGCGGCCACACGCGTGCCTGAGCCGATGGCGCCCGTCACTAGTCCTTCAGCGGCAAGCGTTGCGTAGGCGTTCACCACCGTGTTGCGCGAAATGGTCAGGTTCTTCGCGAGCGCCCGAGTGGAGGGCAGTTTCGCGCCCGCCGGCAAACTGTGATTCGCAATAAGGCGTCGCAGGCCATCGCGAAGCTGGAGGTACAGCGGCTGGCGCGAATCCGGGTCAAGCTCGAAAGTGGTACCTTTCAATTGCAAAATGGCTCTTTCCATCCTCGCACTGTTTGTCGCATGCTAGGGAAGGCAGAAATCAGGAGGGAATTATGTTTTCGAGCGGCAACGTCACAGTCTACGTTTCGAACATGGATCGCGCGGTGCGCTTCTACACGGAGGTGTTAGGTTTGAAGCTGGCCTATCGATTCGGCGACCATTGGGCATCGGTGGAAGTGGGCAAGGGACTGACCATCGGTCTGCATCCGGCATCGGCGGAGACGCCGGCCGGACGAAAAGGCTCCATGGCGATTGGCCTCGAACTGAATGGCCCCATCGAAGACGCCATGAAAACTCTCGGAGCCAAAGGCCTGGAGTTCCAAGGAGAGGTTAACGACAGCGAGGCCGGCAAGTTCGTGGGGTTCCTGGATCCCGATGGCAACCAGCTCTATCTGGCCGAGCTCAGTTGGACCCACGTGAATCAGGGCGAAGGCAAATACCAGCACGCCTAGTTAGTCCGCAGGTTCGCAGGCGTAGGGCGGACCCCCTGGTCCGCGCGGTTCCCCCAGGACCCGCTCTCCGTAACGAAATCAGCATCGTTCGAAATCCTGCAAGCCGACGTGGGCGTCGGCTGCGGTCCAGGGGGACCGCCCCACCAAGCACACCCGCAATCTGCTGTATACTGTACATGTACAGAGTACAACAGTGACATTGCGAGTCGATCTTAAATCCTCCATTCCGGTGTATCGCCAGATCGTGGACGGTCTGCGAATCCTACTGGTGAATGGAGAGCTGAATCCGGGCGATCCAATGCCTCCGGTGCGGCGTCTGGCGCTCGATCTTGGAGTGCATTTCAATACCGTCGCGGAAGCCTACCGGACGCTAGCCGAAGAAGGATGGCTGGAGATTGGCCGGCGCACTGGCGCGCGAGTGGTCGAGCGGGCTGTGCCGAACCGCGCCGATGCCCAAAGCGGAGAAGCCTTCCAACAGCGCCTTAAAGAATTGGTAGCTGAGCAGCAGTCTCGCGGTGTCACACGCGGCCGTATCGCGCGAGAGTTGCGCCGGATCGCCGACACTCTGGAAAGGACCTGAACCATGCCCGTGCCAAAGATTATTTTCACAGTCGTTCTGCTGCTGATAAGCGCTCTGTTTTCCATCATCCCCGGATTGACCCGGCCGGACTTGTTCTTCGCCGTTACGGTTCCGCTTCAATTTCGCCAAACAGCCGACGCGAAACGTATACTGCGGCGATTCAGAATTATTGTCTGGAGTTCGACGCTGGCCGCGATTGCCGTTGAGCTGGCAACTGGATTAGCCCTG
Organism: Bryobacterales bacterium; assembly: GCA_003162425.1. Classification (GTDB taxonomy): domain Bacteria; phylum Acidobacteriota; class Terriglobia; order Bryobacterales; family Bryobacteraceae; genus Palsa-89. Next base: position 4,476 of record PMOK01000141.1, read on the forward strand.
GTGGCCCTGCTGATTGTAGCCGCCGGATTTTTTGGCGCCCTGGTGAGTTCGCATGGGCGCGCACTCGCCTATGCCGCCGCCCCAAGTTCAATTCTTGAAGTGAATCTGGCGGCGCCACGCGAGGGACTACCAGGAGGGCCGATTGTGGCGCTCTTGCCGGTGGCGTCCCTGATCGCATTGGGCGTCTGGGCGGAACTCAATTTTGATCGCTTGCCGCCACGTTTTCCGCTGCACTGGGGTTTTGAAGGGCCCGACCAGTGGGTAGCCACCACACCGTCCACTCTATTTGGGTTTTTGGCCAGCCTAGCGTTGTTGTGCCTGTTCCTGGCCGGGTCGGCCTGGGGCGTGCTTAATTTGTCGCGGCGCGTCTCCACCACGGGCGCGCGTGCGGCCAGCGAGCGAAATTTTCGTCGGCGCATTGTGCAGCTAATGATCGTCATTGACTTCTTTGTTGCCTGTCCGGCCTGGTTCGCTCTGTTCCAGCCGTCGGCAATGATCATGAACGTTTGGGGATCGGCATTGGCGGTCGTGATCTTGGGTTTTGTATTTAGTCTGATTCGTCTCGGACAGGGCGGCAGCAGGGAAGCCCTTGCAACCGGAACTGCACAGGGCGATCATACGCCGGATGCCTGCTGGAAGTGGGGCGTGTTTTACTTTAATCCCGCAGACCCGTCCATCCTCATTGAAAAGCGTTTCGGCATCGGATACACGCTGAACCTCGGGAATCGCTGGTCCTGGGCCGCGCTGGCCGTGCTGATTCTGGTTCCGTTGGCTTTGACCGGCTTACTGCTACGCTGATGGGGTGATCGAGGAATTTATGCGCGCCGCTAAGGACGGCGATGTGGGCGCGCTTAGCCTTCACCCCGAACTGGTGAACATCCGGCACGAGGGCACCGCCGCCCTGCATGTTGCGGCGATAGAAGGCCAATTGGACACGGTGCGCTGGCTACTGGAACACGGCGCCGCGCTCGATACGCGCGACGATGAGTTCGGGATGACGCCGGCAGCCTGGGCCAACGAGAAGGGCCGCGAGGCCATGCTGGATTTTCTCCTTTCGCAAGGCGCCGTTATTACGCCTTTTGAAGCGGCTGCGTTCGGAAAGCTCGACCGCCTGCA
>PMOK01000073.1 GCA_003162425.1 Bryobacterales bacterium
CATCAAGAGCCTGCTACGGCGTGGCCGGGGCTATAAGAATCTCCGTTACCTCCTGCTGAAGGCGCAACGGATGGCGGCCACCAAGACCGAATTCGTCGTCTTCCGGAAAGCGGCCTAAAATGCGGCCCTCCACTAATTTCTGCGCAGAGCCGATTTATGAAAAAGATTCACGGAACTCGCTGGTTTACGTCGAAGCCGGAGTCCTTGCATTTCGAAAATCGTGTCTCGACCTGATTCCGAAGTCCGGCGCAACATCGCTGGAGAACGAAATATTTCCTCTACTCATCCAACAGCGCCAGCTGGCAGCTTACGTCACGGCTCAACGGTTTTACGACATCGGGACGCCGGAGCGGCTGAAGGCGATCGAACATTTCCTGGCCCATGATCATCGCGCGGACACCATTTCAAATTAGCTTGGCAGGCGGAGCGGCGGCAGGGAGCCGTTCTATTCTGAGGAGCCGGGCAGGCTGCTGTCCTCGGACCGGCTGGTGTTAATGCTCGATATGTTCACCACACGCGACGCACATCGGAGGCCACCGCCTTTGAGCACGCGCTGCGTGTTCCTGGACCGTGACGGAGTTATCAACGAGAGCCCTGCACCGGGCGAGTATATCCGCTCGGAAACGGAATTCCGCCTGCTTCCGAACGCAGCCAACTGGATCCGGCTATTGAACGCGCTTGAGTTCCTGGTAATTGTAATCACAAACCAGCGCGGGGTGGCGCTGCGTTTGATGAGTGAAGACGACCTGGCCTGCATTCATCGGAAGATGCTCGCGGAACTGGCGGCAAAAGGCGCGCGGATTGATGATGTCTTCTACTGCCCGCATGCCGAGGATTCCTGCGAGTGCCGGAAGCCAAAACCCGGGCTGGTATACGCCGCGCGCGACAAATGGAACATCGATCTGGCGCACTCGCTGCTGATGGGCGATTCGGATAATGACGAGCAGTTAGCTGCGGCATGCGGGCTGGCCTTTGTGCGGGTGGTGGACGGCCATCTCGCTTGAAGCGTTGGTGGCAGGCTGTTAAGCTAAAATAACCGTTGCATGGTTCAGCCGGGATTGTCCAAGGCGATCGGAACGATACTGCGCCACGTCCCACTTTCCATGTGGCCGGCCCTTGTTTCGCGGCGCACCGGCGTCTTGACGCCGAGGGCGATTGTGCCGCTTGCGAGTCCGGCTGCCTCAGGCGGCGCCAACGTAAGAATCCTGTTGGATTTTCTAGACCAGACTCAAGCCGTACAAGGAGCCGTAGCAGAATGCGGGGTATGGCGGGGACAAACCCTCATCGCTATGGCCTTGTATCTGAAGCAGCGAAGTTCGCCAAAGACGCTGTGGGGATTTGATTCTTTCGCCGGATTTGAAGGAACGACACCTCATAATTTCCGGGATACTTCCTTGCAATTAGTAGAACAAAAGGCCGCTATCTTCGGCCTGACGAACGTCAACATCGTGCCCGGCTACTTTCGAGATTCGTTGAAGACCGTTGAGAATCAATCTTTCAGTTTTGTTCACATCGACTGTGACATTTACGACTCCTATCTGGAATGTCTCAACTTTTTCTATCCGCGGCTGGGCCCAAAGGGAGTGATGCTGTTCGATGAATATGACGATCCGGAGTGGCCGGGAGCCAAGCGGGCCGTGGACGGCTTCTGCCATGCGCGGGGCATCCTCCTGGAGAGCGTGGTGCGGGACAATTACAAAAAGGCGTTCGTAACTCGGCCAGAAGGCACGGCCACGTGAAAAAAGATTCGAGATCACCCGCAAACCGCGATCCGAGACGGCCAGCCCGTCCAAGTCGTGAATCCCTTCACGGGGGCGCCGATTTCCGGCAACATCATCCCACAAAGTCGCTCACTTCTCCTATCCGAACGGGCGCGCTATCGATATTGGCGACTCGGCCGTCGAATGCGTACGCCAGTCCGGATTCGTATCTTCGGTCACCTGTATGTACGGTCTCAATGCACTGCCTGCCGATCCGCTGCGCATGAGACGTTTGCCGTTCGACTCGACGATGGGGCACTTTTTCGCTTCTGAACTTTTGGTGGGTTTGCACTTGACTGCAATTAACAAGCGAGTGGCCAATTAGGAACCGCTTGCTCAGCACAAGATTGTTAGAATCGAATACGTGCATGCGCCTGAGCGAAGCCCTGCGCATCAATCAGTTATCCCTCGCGCCGGATAGCCGCTGCAAAAAGGTTCAACTGGTGTGTGGATTCACACCGCTGCACCTCGGAACCTTTGTCGAAGCTTACATCCGGAACCGATTCCCGGGCGAGAGAGCCAGCATAATCAGCGGCTTGTTCGGCGATGTGGAGGGTAATCTGAAGCGCGCCAGCCGGGAAGAAGCTCAAGGCGCAGTGGTGGTGATGGAGTGGAGCGATTTTGATGCGCGGCTTGGACTCCGTTCTTCAGCCGGCTGCGACAGCCCAATCTTGGCCGACATTTTGGAGCATTTCCCCGCCACGATCTCCCGGTTGGAGCGAGGTATCTCAGAGCTGGCTGGCCGGATGCCCACGGTAGTCGTGGCTCCTACGTTACCCATCCCGCCCCTCACACATCTGCCTTTGGCGCAGTCCGGGAGCTTCGAGCTTCAGCTGCAATACCAAATGATCGGCTTGCTCAGCAAGCTCTGCGGCATTGGAGGGCTGAAGATACTGAACGAATCCATGCTGGCCAGCCGGTCCGCGTTTCGAGACCGGCGCGATGTAAATCTGGAGTTTCACGCCGGATTTCCCTACACCACCTCGCACGCTACGGCGCTCGCGGAACTCTGCGTGGAATGCCTGTACCCACCCATCCCAAAGAAAGGCCTCATCACGGACCTCGATGAGACGCTCTGGAAAGGGATCCTGGGGGAGGCCGGCCCAAGCGGAGTCTCTTGGTCTGTGGAAAGCCGCTCGCAGGCGCATGCGCTCTACCAGCAACTCCTTGCATCTTTGGCAGAATCCGGTATCCTGATCGCGGTGGCAACTAAGAATGATGCTGCACTGGTTCGCGAAGCTTTCGCTCGCCGCGACATGCTCTTAAAGGAAACGCAGGTGTTCCCGATCGAGTCGGGCTGGGGTGCTAAATCCGACAGCGTTGCCAGGATTCTGCGCGCCTGGAACCTTTCCGCCGAGGACGTGGTGATCGTTGACGACAGCCCCATGGAGCTGGCCGAAGTCACGGCCAAATATCCGGCTATCGAGGGCTTTCGATTTCCTCACAACGATGCTGCCGAAGCGGTGAAATTGTTAAGCATGTTACGCGCGCGTTTCGCCAAGACTGAAGTCCACGCGGAAGACCGGCTCCGCTTGGAGAGCTTACGAAATGCCCCCTCGATCAACCAGACGCAATCCTCCGGCGATCCTCTTGATTTCCTGGCTGGCCTGGACGCGAAGTTAACGCTGAAATTCGGAACGGCTGCCAACGATAACCGCGCATTCGAGCTGGTCAACAAAACGAGTCAGTTTAACCTAAACGGGCAGCGCTATACGGAGAGTGAATGGCAAGCAGTCACGAACGCGCCGGGCGCATTCCTGCTCACTGCAAACTACGAGGATCGTTTCGGACCACTCGGCAAAATTGCTGTCGTGGTGGGGCGGTGCTTGCGCAACAAGCTGTATGTTGATATCTGGGTTATGAGTTGCCGGGCTTTCTCACGACATATCGAATACCACGTTTTAGAGCGCCTCTTCGAGAAGTTCGGGGTCGATTGCATTGAGTTTGCATTCCGCCCAACCGAACGCAATGGACCGCTGCAAGAATTCTTCACTCGTTTTTTTCCACACGGCCTGACGGCGGAACGGTTTGAGCTGAGCGCAAACGTTTTTATGGCACTCCGTCCCACACTTTTTCATGAGGTGACTGAAGTGAGCCATGGATAACTTGTCAGACCGCCTGGTCACCTGTTTTGGGTTGGTTTTTCCGAACCTGCCTCTGGATGAGATTCCCTCAGCAGCAGCCGGCAATATAAGCGACTGGGATTCCATCGCGCAAATCAACCTATTAAGCGTAATCGGCGAAGAGTTCGGTATCGGCATTGATTTCGAGCAATTCGAAGGAGCCACGTCGTTTCCCGCGCTACTCGATCGTTTGCGTGAGATCAACGGCCGTGGCTGAACCCGCACTGCATCATGTCGGCTACGTAGTCAGCTCGATCGCCCTGAGCATTGACGGTTGGCGCAGCGCCGTTTCGCCGGTTTCAGTCTCGCCAGCCTTTGAAGATATTATCCAGGGGGCGCGGGTAATATTCTTGGACTTACCGGCTCCGGCAGTCAAACTGGAGTTAATTGAGCCCTTGGGTCCCCAGTCGCCTGTCGCGGCGTTCGAGAGAAAGGGCGGTGGCTTGCATCATCTGTGCTTTGAGGTGGATGATCTTGATCAACAGATCAGCAAGATGAAAGCGTTCAAGGCCATGTTGATTCGCCATCCCCAACCGGCTATTGCGTTCGGAGGGCGCCGTATCGCGTGGATGAGAACGCGCGAAAAGCTTCTGGTGGAGTATCTCGAGCGAGCTCGGAATCAGGTGTAGTATGACGGCTGGCCGAGATCGAGAAACGCCGCGTCGTTATCCGACATTTGAAACTGAAAATCGTTCGGAAGCGTAAATCTGCTTTGCTTGCTCCACAAGTATACAGGCGTGCTTGAGATCACTCGGAGCCCGGATTCCACTACCGCATCTCTGCTGGGCCCCATCGAACCCCACGCCGCGATCTCGTTAGCCTCTGGAAGACATAACGCTACTTCGAGCGCTAGCGCGTAAGCGATTCGCCAGCCTTCCGGGCAGGGATCTCGAAGCCACACGCCAGCCACCCTGGCCTGGCCCCTCAGGACACCGAGAGCGAAATAACCTTCCGTCCGCCCTTCGTGCACGATGCCGTAAAACTGGTAACGAAGGCTAGGACATCGCGCCAGGAACTCGAAGAATGCGGAGGAGCGCGGCGCAAGCTGTTTAGACCCGGAGGCGATATCGGAGGGAAGCTCGGACGGTTGCATCGGGACCGTCACCCAGCCCGTCGTGTCTGCGGCGGGCGATTTAGACCAGAGCCAGTTCCGGATTAGACGCGCTGGGAGTTTCCAGTCCATGGTTTGATGTGTGAACATCTGGCGAAGCGGCCGCAGCGGTCGCGCGGCTGTCCAGATCGGGGTAGTTTCGACAAAACCCGCACGCGGGAGAATATGGATCGCCTGGTCTGAGCCGCCGATCGTGTAAATGAAATCAAACAAGGCCGTCAACTTTTGGAGGAGTGCCAAACCGGCGCCGGGCGAGTTCTTCGAGGAGCACCAGTCGATCATGTGCATACCCCGTATGGACCCTGGAAGCTCGGCTGGCCAGATGCCGGCGTGTGCGATTATCCCGCATTCATTTTCGAAAACATAGCTGCGGGGTTGGTCCCAGTCCTCGCGAGGTTCCCAATACTTCCAGAACAGCACCGCGGGATCCAGCAACCCGCTGGAAGCGTTGTTCGGAAAGGCTCGCACGAATAGATGGAGAAGCGCGACCTGGTCCGCGGGCGTGGTGGCTCGAAAAATAGACTTCATTCTAGAAGTGCTTGCATTCAGATTCGCACGCCTTCGCTAAGTCGAGTGGCCGGAGGCTTATGTTAAAATCAAGCATTCACCTCAAATCGTCAGGCGGCATGAGTTCGACCTCCCAGGAATCCACGCCGCGCCCCAGCCCGCTGCACCTGTGGAATTACTGCTGGAACGATGGCAATGGACCATCGTCGTGCTACTGTGCCTGCTGGCGCTCTGGATACGTGTCGCGCCGCGATTTTCTCTGGTGTTCCATTCCGGTTTTGTGAATTTTCAGGGAGGCGACGCCTGGTATCACGTCCGCGTCGCCGAGAACCTGGTTCGACATTTTCCGTTCCGCATCGCCGTTGATCCTTACTTAACCTACGGCCGCGTGCAGCCGACAGCAACCTTACCTACCTACGATTGGATACTCGGCTTGGTAGCTTGGGTAGCCGGCGCGGGTGCTCCTTCGGATTCGCTCTTGCACGTCGTCGCGGCATGGTATCCGGCCCGATAGGCGATCAGAGCCAGGGCCGGGATGATTTCTCGCGTATGATAGATTCTCTGCTCCCGTGACGAAGTCGAACCGTTACCTTATTCTGCTATTGGGACTCGTCGCATTTCTGCAAGTGGTTTTCCTGCGGCCCGGCCATCAGTGGGGGGACGATTTTGCTCACTATATCCTCCAGGCGAAACATCTCGTAACACTCCATGAATTCGTCGCACGCGAGTACATCCCCAACCCGGACGTGCTTAATTTAGGGCCACAAACGCTACCGCCTGGCCTCTCCGTTATCCTTGCACCTGTCTATGCGGCTTTCGGATTGAACCTCACGGCGATGAAGATTGTGCTCATCTTGATTTTCACCGGCGGGTTGTACTTCTTGGACGGACTGTTCGCGGATCGGCTTCCCCAACCGTGGCGCTACGCCCTGATTCTGTTGGTTGGGCTCAGCCCCTACGTGTTCAGTCTGCGAGATGAAATAGAAACTGAGAAAGCATTTGTCGCCCTCTTGTTGCTGACGTTATGGCTCACCAAACGCGCGTTTTCTCCCACCGGCGCCCGGTCTATGAAGCTCGCCATCCTGATTGGCATCTGCGTGTTTGGAATGTGCGCTACTCGAAATACTGGTCTGGCCATTCTACCGGTGTTTCCGTTGCTCGACCTACTGAACTCGCGGCCGCGCCGCATCACATGGTTCTCAATCACGATAATTCTGACCGCGGGGCTGCTGCTAAGCCCGATAATTATCTTGCTTCATACCACGTCCGGTTATGCACATCTGTTTAACTTCAGTCCCTTATGGATCGCGCAAAGTGCGTTGGCATTCGCCAAGCGATTCGAGATATTTTGGTGGGGCAAGGACCCGCGCTGGCCCGGAAATGTCACGCTTGTTCTGGTTGCCGTTCTTGCAGCTCTGGGCTTGTTTCGAGACGTTCGCAAGCATGTAGGACCGGCAGAGCTTTTTCTGCCGTGCTACTTGGCCGTCAATTTGCCCTACTTCTCCCCTGGATTTCAGTTGTATCTCCTGCCGCTTTACCCGTTGCTGGTAGGATACGCGCTGATTGGCTTTTTCAATCTCGCTGGCGGCTGGCGTTATCGCTCTGCCGCGATTGCGCTGGGGATGAGCGCAGTCGCCCTGTTGTTTGGCACGGCTTTTTGGAAAACCAATTGGGGTCCGATTCGCGAAGGACTGGAAGATCCCGAATTCGCTGCGGTGTGCGATTTCATCCATGACAAAACTGTTTCCACAGAAATCGTGGTTTTCCGAAAGCCTCGGCTTCTCGCGTTGCTGACAGAGCATCCCAGCACGGTCTATCCAATGCACCTCGACCGCGATCCGGAGCCGGACGAGATCTGGAATTACCTGGTGCGCGTGCATGCATCTTATGTCGTCGTGGCGCATCTGGACGGTCCGGAGTTTGCAACGGATCCGATCGTCGATCGAACACTGGTGCTGCACTCGTTGGAAGCGATTCCCGTTTTTTCGAATGCGCACTTCAAGATCTATCGGCTGGCCACAAGCGGTCCCTCAATCCTATAATTAGGCGCCCCAGATCAATCCAAGTTCTTCCACTCCATTTCCACTCCTTTAAGGACCTGTCTCGAAACGAAGTTTCGGAAGTTGCTGAATCCAGTAGACCTGAAATCATCGCCTTGGACGCCATTGTCTTTATTTTCAATCGACGCTCACATTCCCAAGCTGGACGTCGCGGGTTCGGGTCCCGTCTCCCGCTCCAGCTTTTTAGGAATTTAGCGGATTCCACCTTCCGTCAACTTACCTTTGTCTATCTCGAAAACCCGGACAGCGGTCTGCTCAAAACGCTCGAAACGACAACGCGTCAGGAAGGAAGCTGAACGCAAAAAGCAACGGGACTTTGGCCGCTAGCAGACGAGAGATTCTTCGGACCGGGGGGGGACCGTGACCGGTTGACAGGACAGCAACTCCAACCCATGGCAACACTACCCGCTCAGCGCCTCGGCGTAGAATAGCTCTCACGTCTGACGTGAAGCTGCTCACGGCCTGTTGGCGCCGGAACCCGGGTACGAAAACCGTACAGGAACGAGGCCCGGAGCGAGCCAGAACAGAGCGCACATTCCGGCAAGCGGCAGCACCGCGGCAATGGCGAACGCGGGTGCGTACGAATAATGATCCACTAAATAGCCGGTGGCGAGCGGGAACAAAATGCCCCCCAACCCGCCGCTCAGGCCCGTGAGTCCGGTGACACGCCCAACGGCGGCGGGTGGAAAAAGGTCGCTGATGGAAGCGAACATGTTGGCGGAATAGAAGGTGTGGCCGAACAGAACGACGCCGATAATAGCGATGGCCCAAGCGACACTCGGGGCAGCTACCACGGCCAGGCTAGCGAGGCAACATATTGCGCCGATCGTCATCGTGATCCCGCGCGTCCTCGCCGGCGCGTGGCCCTTTGAAAGCAGCTTGCCCGCCGCCCAACCGCCTCCGATACTGCCGGCGTCGCCCAACAGATAAGGCAGCCAACTGAAAGCGCCGATTGCCACCAGGCTCATGCCGCGAACGTTGTAGAGATAATCGGGCATCCAGTACCAGAAGAATTGCATCACGGGCCCCGCAAGAAAACGGCACAACATTAATGCCCAGGTCTGCCGGTAGCGCAGCAATGCCAGAGCACTCACGGCTTGAGTGGCCGCGCTGCCTGGCATGCTACGCTCCTGGCTCGCCGACATATGATAAACCCGGCGCCAGCAGATCACCCAAATCACGCCGAAGACCGACGGCACCAGAAACGCCATCTGCCATCCGAACCATTGATTGAGCGCTACGATCAAGGGCGGCGCCAGGATGGACCCAATCATCGAGCCGCCATTGAACACTCCGACCGCGAGCGTTCTCTCCTTCTCAGGAAACCAGCGCGTCACCACTTTCATCGCGCCGGAAAAATTGGCGCATTCTCCCGTGCCCATCCAAAAGCGCAGCAGACCAAAAGTCCACACCGAGCGGCCGAAAGCATGCAGACCCGTTGCGATGGACCACCACAGCACGGCGAAGGAAAAACCGAACCGCGAGCCCAGACGGTCCATCAACATTCCCATCGGGAATTCCGCCACCATCATGCCGAACTGAAAGCATGCTACGATGCGGCCGTATTCGGTGCTGTTGAAGTGAAAACTCTCTTTTAGCTTGGGCGCCAGAATGGAGAGCGTTTGCCTGTCTATGAAATTGATGACGGTAATTGAGAACAGCAGCGCGAGGATGGTCCACCGCAGGCGATCCGGCGCCGAGACACGTGAATCCGTTGCGGGCGCGCTGGGAGCATGCATCTGAAGTGTTAGTCTATCATGTAGATTGACAATAGGACGTTTCCAATGATAACTCGCCGAGCTTTCGTCACGGGGTTGGCGTCATCTTATCTCTTGCCCGGCTCAACGACGGGAATCATGCTCGGCTGCCAAACCAATGCCTGGCCGGTGGACCCGGCTCACTTCGATTCTCTGCTCTCCGTGCTAGAAAAGATTCGCGAATTCGGCTTCACCGGTTTCGAGACCGGTTTCCGCAATCTGGAATCGCAAGCGGCGAATCTCGAGTCAGCGCGCCAGAGGATCGCGTCATCAGGACTCCAATTCTTCGGTGTCCACATTTTCTTGCTGCAGTATGACGAAAAGACGCACATCGCACCCGCGGAGTTGTATGAAAGAGTCTGCCAAACGAGCGCGGCACTGGGGGCGCAACGGCTGATACTGAGTGGGGCACCGGTGTCCACCGAAAATGAGTTGACGCGCAAAGTGGAGGGTCTGCACAAGGCCGGGGAGGTGGCGAAGAGGCTCGGGCTTAAGCTGGCGTACCACAATCACGACCAGGAATTCAGCAATTCGGCGTGGGAATTCCAGGGCCTGTTGCGCCTCACTGATCCGAACCAGATCGGCTTCCTGTTGGACGCCGGTCATGCGTTCCAAGGTGGCGTCGATGTGCCCGTGTTCCTCGAAGAGAACCATCGGCGGATCATCGGTCTGCACCTGCGCGACTTTCGCGGTGGCAAGCAGGTCCCGCTCGGCTCCGGAGATTTTCCTTTAGCGCAGGTGGCCGCCGTGCTCAAGAAGACTGGCTGGCAGGGCTGGGTTCTGGCAGAAGAGGAGCGAGAAGATGGATCAAAGCCGGGTGAGCGCGCGGTGGTGCCGGCCATGGCCGCATTGCGCAATCAATTTGGGTGAAACCAGGGAACTGAACGAAATCGATCGACAATAGGATATATTTAAAACTCATGCCCTACCCGCTTACCAGACGCGAAGTCATGAAAGGTGTTGCCGGCACAGCGATGACGGCTGCGTCTTATCGCCGCGTGGCTGGAGCAAACTCGCGCATCGGCGTGGCGCTGATTGGCGTTGGGCGGCGCGGACGTGAAGTTGGAGCCGGCTTGCTCGGCGACAGTCGCGCCGAATTAGTCGTCATCTGCGACATCTATGATGTCCAGCGAAACCGGGCAGTGGCCGCGTTCAAAACCTCGGATACAGTGAAGCAATTGGTAGCGCATGAAGAGGCGCTGGCGCTGCCCGGAGTCGACGCGGTTGTCATCGCCGCCCCCGATCACTTGCACGCCACCCTGGCAACCGCGGCTCTCGCCGCGCGCAAACATGTATATCTGGAAAAACCCACAATCCACAAATGGCAGGAACGAACCCAACTCGCCGCAGCTCTTGAAAGAAGCGGTACGATTCTCCAGTGCGGCATGCAGCAACGCAGTGGAGCACACTATTGGCGGGCGAAGCGGGAAATCTTCCAAACCGGGCGCCTGGGCAAAGTGTTATACGCTCGCTGCGTGTGGCACAACTTCGCATGGCAAAGGCGTGAGATCCCGCCTGGGCCAAAGCCCGCGGGATTAGATTGGGACCGTTTTCTCGGACCCGCGCCGCACATTCCTTACGAAGCGGTCCGGTATGATTCCTGGCGTTATTTTCCCGAGTACGGGGCAGGGCTCCTGGCCGACATTCTCACGCACTGGGTGGACGTAGCGCAATGGATGCTGGATGATGCTGCGCCTCAGTCCGCCGTGGCTCAGGGAGGAATTTATGTCCTCAAGGACGAGCGCCGCAATCCCGATACCACCAGCGCGCTGATTGAATACCGCGATTGGAACCTGAGCTTTGAATCCTCCGTACTCTCGATTCGTAATGATCATCCTAGCGTGCTGTTCGAAGGAACCGAGGGTCTTTTGGATCTTTCCCGCGACGGGTACACATTCACGCCTCGCAGCGGCGCAAGCGAGACGGTGAGCTCGACGGAAAATTTGGAGCGCGCTCACACGCGGAATTTCCTGGACGCCATCACCGGCGCCAACAAGCCGAATGCCGGTTTCGAAGCTGGTATTTCAGCGACGCGCCCGGTGCAGATGGCGCTAAAAGCCTATCAGACCCGCCGCAGAATAATGGCTGGCGAAATCGACTCCGTTGAAGACACCGGAGTAAATTAATGATTCTACGCGACCCGCTTGTAGCGCACGCACTCGTGCGAACACAAGGTTGCCGAAACAATCATCAAGGCGTTCACACGAGTGTGAACGCGGCACGCATGAGTGCGTGCGCCACGATAATTACCTTATGAAACTTTTCTGGTTTATTCCGACTCAAGGCGATGGCCGGTACCTGGGCACCACGCGCCAGATGCGGGTTACCGATCACGGCTATCTTGGGCAGATTGCTCGCGCAGTCGATCAGCTCGGTTTTGAAGGCGTGCTGCTTCCCACGGGCAACTCGTGCGAGGACGCCTGGGTGGTGGCTTCTTCGCTTATACCGCTCACCGAGCGTCTCAAGTTTCTGGTCGCGGTTCGTCCCGCCGTCATGTCCCCCACGTTGTCAGCGCGCATGACCGCCACGTTCGACCGTTTGTCGAAAGGCCGCCTGCTGATCAATGTGGTGACCGGCGGAGATCCCGAGGAAGCCAAGGCGGAAGGCGTGTTTCTCTCGCATGACCAACGCTACGAGGTCACCGACGAATTCCTTACCGTCTGGCGCGGCGCTTTATCCGGCGAGCCCATCACGTTCCGAGGCAAGCATCTGAACATTGAAGGCGCAAAGGTGATCTGTCCGCCAGTTCAAAAACCGCATCCACCACTTTATTTTGGCGGTTCGTCGAAAGTTGCGATCGAGCTTGCGGCCAGGCAAGTGGATGTCTACCTCACCTGGGGCGAGCCGCCGGCGCTGGTGGCCGAAAAGATCGCTCAGGTCCGGCGCCGTGCGGAGGAGCTAGGCCGCAACATCCGTTTCGGCATTCGTCTGCATATTATCGTGAGAGAGACTGCGCAAGAGGCGTGGAACGCGGCCAACGAACTGATCCGGTACGTAGACGATGAGACTGTTGCGAACGCGCAGAAGTCGCTGGCGCGTTTCGATTCCGAAGGCCAGCGGCGCATGTCCGCGCTGCATGGCGGCAGCCGCGATAATTTGGAGATCAGTCCGAATCTTTGGGCGGGCGTCGGCCTGGTCCGCGGCGGCGCGGGGACGGCTCTGGTAGGCGACGCCGAAACCGTCGCGCAGCGATTGCTCGAATATTCCGATCTGGGGATCGAGACGTTCATCCTCTCTGGTTATCCGCACCTGGAGGAGTCCTATCGGGTGGCGGAGCTCTTGTTCCCGTTGCTCCCCTTTGCGCCGTCGACGTCCCAGGGAGACGGCGGAGTGGCAGCCATCGCGGGCAATGAGTTTCGCATCGAACGTTAGCCAAACCAAGATTTTTTGTGTTAGCCTCTTGACATACTGGGCCGGATCACCGTATTCTCTATCTACTATCGGTGGTAACAGGATGCAACTCCGTGTCTGTTGCATTTATTAACTCGCGCCGTGTCGCCTCAGGGAGAACAACTTACAGTGAGATACAAAGCCCGACGCTTACTCGTCTTTCTTGCCGGAATTCTGGCCGCGACGTTGTTGCTAACAGACAACGCTTCCGGTCAATACACCACAGCCAGTTTGAGTGGGACCGTGGTGGATCAAACCGGAGCCGTAGTGCCGGACGCCAGGATCACGGTGCAAAACACGGACACCGGGTTTACGCAGAGTGTCACTTCCAACTCCAGTGGCGAGTATCTCTTCAGCCGGTTGCCGGTTGGGAACTACAAACTGACTGCCGAGAAGCCGGGGCTAACCACCTACGTGCAGTCGGGCATCCAGCTCGATGTGAGCCAGGCAGCGACGCAGAAGATCACTCTGAGCGTTGGCACGGTATCGCAACAGGTCACAATCTCGGCGGACGCGTCGCTCGTGACTTCGCAATCGGCGACCGTCAGCCAGGTAATCAGCCAGCGTCAGGTTGTGGACCTGCCACTGGATGGACGCCAGGTCCAACAATTGGTATTCCTGGCTCCTGGCATCACCGACGCATCCACGCACTATTGCACTACCAACTGCGAAGGCGGAACGTATCCCGGAGAGCAGTACGCGAAAGCCAATGGCACGTCCGCAAGCAGCATCAATTATCAAATGGACGGCGTGGACTACAACGACAGCTACATCAACTCAAACCTGCCCTTCCCGAATCCCGACGCCATCCAGGAATTCAGCGTGGCAGATAGCAATTTGAGCGCGGAGTACGGCAACTCGGTAGGTGGGGTGGTAAATGTCGTCACAAAATCCGGGACGAACCAGATTCACGGCGATGGATTCGAGTTTCTGCGCAATGGCGATCTGAACGCGCGCAACTTCTTCGCTCCTACGCAAGATACGCTGAAGCGCAACCAGTTCGGCGGCAGCATCGGCGGCCCCATCCAGAAGGATCATCTGTTTTTCTTCGGCACGTATCAGGGCACGCGAATCCGGCAGACGGCGCAGGGCTCCATCGCTTTCGTGCCCACTGCTGCCGAGCGGACTGGCAACTTTTCGGACGCAGGTGTACAGCTAACCGATCCGCTGAACGGTAACGCACCGTTCGCGAATAACCAGATTCCAACCAGCCGGCTCAGCTCGGTGTCCCAATATTTGCTGAACGATATTCCCTTGCCTAATGGTCCCGGACAACAGCTCACTTACCCGGGCGCGCCACAGATCCAGAACGATGACCAGTTTATGATCAAAGTGGACTACATTCGCGGCAAGCATCAACTCAGCGGCCGGTACTTCTTCACGAACTACAACCAACCGGCGTATGCTTCGAAGACCGACTTGCTGCAGATAGCCGGCGGCAACAAAGTGCGCGTGCAGAACATCGCGTTCACTGACACGTATAGCGTCACCCCACACCTGCTGCTGAACACCTGGTTCGGATGGAACCAGCAGAACGGCGGATCCACGTCGGGCGCACCCTTCTGTCTTCCGGCGGCGGGCGTGGAAATTGCGCAGACGAATCCTTGCGAGCTCTCCATCGGCGTGGCCGGCGGCTTCAGCATCCAAAGCAATCATCTGGGCGCCTTCAATCGTGGCAGTCAGACCGGCCGTGAGGACGTCACGTTCATCAAGGGCGGGCACGAGCTTCACTTCGGAGCGGAGGCGCTGCGCATCCGCGCACCCATGTCCAATACCTACCAGGAGAATGGTGTATTCGGATTCCAAGGCGCACTGTCGGGCAGCAGCATGGCGGACTTTATCCTGGGCCAAGCCCAGCTGGTCACGCAGGACGGCGGCATCTACCTGAACTTCACCGGCATCAAGTGGAGCGCGTTCGTACAGGACAATTGGCGCGTCACTCCTCGCCTGACTCTCAATCTGGGGCTGCGCTGGGATCCCTGGTTCCCGTATCAAGACAGCGAAGGAAGGGTGGCGTGTTATGTGCCGGGAGCGCAATCCACGCGATTCCCGAATGCGCCGGTCGGACTGCTTTTTGGCGGAAGCAATCACGACCCGGGCTGCCCATCGGCATCCATCAAGAGCTCGGCGGCGAACTTTGCTCCCCGGCTGGGATTCGCTTACCGGTTGACGGACGACGGCAAAACCAGTATCCGCGGGGGCGCGGGAACCTATTATGCCATTCCCAATACGGTGGCCTTCCAGGATGTGGTCGGCATCCCGCCGTTTGCTCCGATCGTGAACCTGTACCAGACCGTGAGCGGTGGCAACGTCATCGCGCCTGGTGTGAATTTTCAAAATCCGTATGGCAGCGCGGGCGTGCCCAACCCGTTCCCCCAGTTCTTCGGCGGCCTCAACAAGTCCGTCCCCTCCAGCGCGGCATTCCCGCAGGGGCCGCTGACGTTTTACCAGATCTTCGCGCAGAACTATCAGCTGCCGGTGATCTATCTCTGGAACCTGACGCTAGAACGTCAGCTGGGCGCGAGCTGGCTGGTGCGTGCGGCGTACGTCGGGAACAAGGGGGTTCATCTGTCCGGCACGGGCGACCAGGAAGAAGGCCTGTATCAGGCCAATCCAGTGATCTACATCCCCGGCCAATCGAACGCGAACAACGAGCAAGCCAGGCGTTTGAATCCGAACTACGGTCCGGTGAACGAGATCGACTCGAACATTAACTCCAACTACAACGGCCTTCAGCTCACGGTGGAAAAACGCCTGACGTATGGACTCTCGCTATTGGCGGATTACACCTGGGCCAAAGAGCTGGATGATTTCGCGCCACTCAGCGGGTCGTACGGCGACAACACAGTACCTTTCAACCGGCACTTCGACTACGGTCCGTCGGATGACGATATCCGGAATGTCTTCAAGTTTTCCGGCTTGTATCAATTGCCGCACGTTGGCGCAAAAGGGCTGGCGGGCAAACTTATCAACGGGTGGAACCTGAGCAGCACGGTGACCTGGCAGGGCGGGTTCCCATTCTCGATTTACAGTGGCGTGGATAATTCTTTTAGCGGGAACTACGAAGACAAGGCCAACTACATTGGAGGTCCGGTGATGCTCGGCTCCGGACGGTCCCACGGGGCGATGGTTCAAGAATATTTCAATACGTCTGCGTTCACCGTAAATACGCCTGGGACCTTCGGCAACACGGGGAAGAACATATTGCGGACTCCGCGCACGTTCACGACGAACGCGGCTCTCATCAAGGACACGAAGTTTGCGGAACGTGCTTCGGTGCAGTTCCGTGTGGAGGCCTTCAATCTGTTCAACAACGTGAACTTCCCACTCTCGACCAAGAATGGTCTGAATCACCCCGGCATCGATACCACCGTGACGGATGGGTCTTTTGGACAGATCCTGGCGGCCAGCGATCCGCGCATTCTGCAGTTTGCGATGAAGTTTATATTCTAGGAAGATTCTACCGAGCCGCGACCGTGAGGGAGTCGGTTGCCTTGGACATGTGACATCCTCAACATCATGACCCGCAGAGAACTCTTCTCCTCATTTCTGTTTACCGGTGCGGCCGGCACGCTCACACTCCCGGGGCGTGCCGCTGGGCAGGCGCCTTTTCCGGGGACGCCGTTCCATGCCTACTCGCGTTGCCTGCCGGATTACTTGCGCGGGCTGGCCAAGAAGGCCGTCGAAAAGCGAGACGCGGAGCTGGCAAAGCTGGTGACACCGCAAGCGGTGGACGCGCGGCAGAAGTGGGTGCGGGAAACTCTCTGGAAGCTGATCGGCGGTATGCCGGAGCGCACTGCGCTCAATGCGCGCACCACCGGATCGTTCGAGCGGGAGCGCTACAGAGTCGACAAACTGATTTACGAGAGCCGGCCGGGTTTGTTCATTTCGGCGAATCTATACATTCCCAAGCAGGGCGACGAACCGTTTCCTGCCGTGCTGTTCCAGAACGGGCATACTGACGACGGCAAGCACCATCCGAATTACCAGCGCTGCTGCCAGGGATTGGTCCAGCTCGGCTTTGTGGTGCTGACTTTCGACCCGATGGGAGAGGGCGAGCGCATTCAGTATCCGGATTCCTCGGGCACGCATACGCGGCTGCAGGATTCGGACTCGGAGCACACTGTTCCGGGAAAACAAATGCTCCTCTTTGGCGACACCGCGACGCGCTTCCAGCTTTGGGATGCGATTCGCAGTCTGGATTACCTGATTTCTCTCCCCATCGTGGATCCGAAACGCGTGGGAACCACCGGGCACTCAGGAGGTGGCACGCTGACGATGCTGCTCTCAGGCGCTGACCAACGTCTGGCAGCGGCCGCGGTGTGCATGGGGAACCTCGAAAACGTCGCCGCCTTGCCCTTCGTTTCGCCCGGCTCGACCGACGATGCCGAGCAGGACTTCGTCGACGCGGGACCTGTGGGTTTCGACCGCTGGGACCTTTTCTATTCCTTCGCGCCCAAGCCGATGCTGATCTGGCCCAGTGACCGCGATTTCTACGCGACATACTCTTCCGAGTACATCAAGAACGGCTGGCAGGAATTTCAAAAGCTACGGAAGACATACGTCACTTTGAATCATGCTGACCGTTTGAAATGGGCGGATACTCCACTGCCGCATTCGCTCGCTTATGACAGCCGCCTTTTGGTCTACAACTGGTTTACGCGCTGGTTGAAGGGATCGGCCGAGCCGGTGGGTGAGGAGCCTCCTGTGAATCCCGAAGCTTTCGCGGTGTTGCGCGCAACAGAATCCGGGAACGTTGGACGTTCGCTCCATAGCGAGACGGCTTTCACTCTGAACAAAGCCAGACAAGTGCAGCGCACGCCGGCGTCGCTGGATTCGCTGCTACGCGTATCGCACGCACGGTCGACATCTAAAATCATTGCGCGGCCACCCAGCCCACAAGTCACGATCGAAGTGCTCGAAGTTCAATCGGACCCCGCAGTCTGGCTTCCGGCGTGGCTTCTCACCGCCAAAGATACAGCGCCCGACAAGCCGGTTCTGCTGGTGCTGGATGCGTTGGCTTCCGAACGGCTCTGGTTCCAGCCGGATGCGGAAGTTCCGCCCGGCGGCCCGGTAATTTGCGCGGCCGACATTCGCGGAGTGGGCGCGCTGCTTCCGGAGTTCAGTCCCGGCCAGCCAGGGTACGCGGCGGGGCACCGGCAGGAGGAGAACTACGCGTGGGGTTCGGTGATATTGGGCAAGCCGCTGGTGGGGCAACGCGTGACGGACATACTGGCGATTGTCACTGCTCTGCGCGCGCATCCAGCGACGGCACACCGGCGCATTCTAGTGGCCGCCTCCGGAAAACTTACCGTGCCGGCCTTGTTTGCTGCCGCGCNNCTCTACCTTTCTGGCGGTCTCACGTGCTTCCGCGACGTGGTCGACTCCGAGATTTACAACCACACATTCGCAAACTTCGTGCCGGGCCTGTTGAATCACACCGACCTTCCGGAAGTGGCAGCCTCCATTGCGCCGCGCCGCATTGTGCTCGCGGGAGCCGTGAATGCCAGAGGTTCAACAGCGAAAGTGGATGACGTACATCAACTTTATCCGGGCGGGCATGTGGTCATTGAGTCCGAAGAGAAGTGGACGGTCGAGAAGCTGGTCTCCTCAACTCTGCTCTGAACCGGGCGGTGAGGCGTCGGATGCCGCTTGAAACAGACTCCGGAGCCCAGTATGTTCTTTAGAACATATTACTTGTATGACATACTATTAGAGTGAAGTGGGAAGTTGAATT
>PMOK01000261.1 GCA_003162425.1 Bryobacterales bacterium
TAGAGCTTGAAGCGGAACTGCAGCGGGGAATCGGCGCGCTTTCGGAAAGCCCGGACGATCACCGCCCCGCCGCCGCTCAAGGTCTCGACGGTCATGAGGTCGCTCAGCGCCTCGGCGGCGTCGTATCGGTCGCGGTAGCCCGGCGGGAAGGCGCCGTCGTAGGCGGCCAGGAGGGCCGGAACCTCGGCGGGATCGGAGACGCCGCCGCGCGTCGCCGCCTCCAGATCGTCGGCCCAGGTGCGCGCCGCGCGCGCCACCTGCGCCTCGACCTCGGCCAGATTCGGGTCGCGATGGTCGCCGGGCGTGACGCCGATGATGAAGTGGACGCGGGCCAGCGAGGCGTCGGAATAGCTCGGATAATAGGCCGAGACGCGGCCGCCGTAGGCCTTGGCCAGGATCGCGCCGGCCCGCTCACGCAGACGCTCGTCGTAGCGCGCCGGATGAAGATAGCGGCAGTGTGCGTCCACCACCGCCAGCCGGATGCCATCCTGGAGTTCCATGTCTTTGTAGCAAATTCCGGCGGAACGGCAATATTCCGCGCGGCCAAGCTCCATCCAGACCAGGTAATTGGCATAGTAGACCACGCCCATCTGATCGGTCTCGGCGTAGCGCACGCGGAACCGCGTTTCGTGAAACGTCATCAGTGTATTGTAATCGGTACGGGACGGGCGGCCTTTATTCGGTAACGGAGGTCCAGCCGCCGCGCTCCCCCATGGTATTGGCGAAATAGCAGACCACCTGAGTCATTTCCTGAAGCGCGCGCCGCGCATTGGAGCGGGAAAGCAAGGACGCCAGCGCGTAGTAGGCCTTCATCAGCTCGAAATCCAACATCATCATCCGCTGTTCAAAGCCCTCGCTTCCGGTGTGCAGGGCCGGGCTATGATCCAGCAGATAACTGAGCAGATGGTAATCCCGCTCCAGCTTCTTGCGCAGCATGTCCAGCACGCGCCGCTCATTCGCCTGCGGGAGATTCTGCTGGACCTCCAGGAATCCCAGCTCATTGGCCGCCGCCACCTGCGGCGTGTAGTCGTGAGCAGGCTTGGCGCTTAAGATCAGGCCGCAACTATAGCGAAACCAGGCCAGCACCGAGCCCAACGAGAAAGCGGTGATAATTGCGCTCGCAATCATTCGTTCTGAGGAACGTGTACAGCCGATGCAGTACGTTCGCTCGTGAAAAAAGAATATCACCAGCAGGTACTCAGTACAAGAGTTTGCAGCAGTTCTAAGGCTGTTTCCCGCGAAACGGCTCAGGCTTTTTGCTGACTCGTGAAAAGCATGTCCTTGGGCTTTAGCCCGCGCTCGCGGCAATAGAGCATGTATAGATAACCGTAGCTGCCCGTGATGTAATCGGCCTGAGAAAACCCGAGCAGCCGGGCGGTGCGGCCAATCCATCGGGGAGTGCCTTCCAGCTCCAGGAAGTTGCCAACCGGTGTCTCATCCAGCAGCACCTTGCCGGCTTGCTCGGAAGGTTTTTCAAACTCGGTGCGAAACTTCTCGTAACGGAACACCGGATGATAGCCAATGTTCTTGAAGATCTTTTCGAGGACATCGGCATCGGAAACGTACACTTCCAATTCGTGGCGCTTCTTGTACCGCACGCTCTTCGAAGGCCCCTTATAGGTGAGCAGAGTGTAACGGCCGACGCGGCGGATGCGGATGAGCTTGCCCTGCTTGCCGAGAGGGTCCTTGGGATTGTCGAACAGCGTGTTGGATTCGTGGGAGCGCGCCACGGTAACTCGGAAACCTAGCTTGCGCAAAGTGCGGCGGATTTTCGAAATATCCGGCGGAAGGCGCAGCTTGATTTCAATCTCGAAGTTCACGAAACCTCGAAGTTCACAAGATAAGGTTAGGGATAGAATGGGGAGATTGTCAACGGAGTGAAAATGGCCAAGTCCAAAAAAGTTTCGGTGGATCGTCGCGGTTTCTTGAAGGGTGCGGCGGCGGGCGCGACAGTATTGGCTGTGAAACCCGAGGCGCTAAAGCACAACAGTCCGATGCGCGCCGCGCCGCCGCTCCGTCCCGAAGCGCGAAAGAGGTAGCTGCTGAAACCTCGCCGCCGGTGAAAGTGGAAGTGCAGACCACGGACCGGCCCGGTTCGGACTTCATGATGGACGTCCTGAAGTCGCTCGATTTCGAGTATGTATGTTCGAATCCCGGATCGAGTTTCCGCGCTCTGCACGAATCCGTAATCAACTACGGCGGTAACCGGAGCCCGGAGTTTATCACCTGCTGCCACGAAGAATCCGCGACTGCCATGGCGCACGGCTACGCGAAGATCGAAGGCAAGCCGCTCCTGGTTTTCGCCCATGGCACGGTTGGATTGCAGCACGCCTCCATGGCCATTTACAACGCCTACTGCGATCGCGTGCCTGTCTACGTGGTCCTGGGCAACATCATGGATGCTACGCGGCGCCGATCCTTCGTGGATTGGGCGCACAGCGTTCAAGATGCCGCAGCCATGGTCCGCGAGTACATCAAGTGGGACGATGCGCCGCTATCGCTGCCTCATTTCGCAGAGTCCGCCGTGCGCGCCTACAAGATCGCGATGACTCCGCCGTTCATGCCCGTAGTGATCGTAGCCGACGCCGATACGCAGGAGAGCCCGATTCCAGATGGAACCGATTTGCGCATTCCGAAGCTCACCTTGACCGCGCCTCCACAAGGCGATTCGGGCGCAGTGGCCGAGGCCGCGCGGCTACTGGTGGCAGCGGAAAGTCCGGTGATTTTGGCTGGCCGCGCCGCGCGGACACCCGCGGGATTGAAACTTCTGGTGGAACTAGCCGAAACACTGCAGACCGCAGTGATTGATCTACGCCAACGCATGAATTTCCCAAGCCGTCATCCGTTGAATCAAACGATGCGCGGGCGGGCGGCGATCACGAATGCGGACGTGATCCTGGGGCTTGAGGTAGAGGATTTCTATGGTGCGGTCCATTCGATCGGCCAGCAGATCGAATACCGAACGCGGCCAATAACCAGGCCCGGCGCCAAACTGATGAGCATTACGGCGGGCGATCTCTTCCTGCGCAGCAATTATCAGGACTTCCAGCGCTTTCAAGAAGTGGACCTGGCGATCGCGGCGGATGCCGAGGCGACTCTGCCGGTTCTCATTGAAGCCGTGAAACGTCAGCTCACGGACGATCGCAAGCGAGCGTTTCAGGATCGCGGCGCGAAGCTGGCGGCCTCGCATCAGGAAGCTCAAGAAAAGGCCCGCGCGGATGCCGCGTATGCCTGGGATGCGAGCCCTATCAGCACCGCCCGTTTATGCGCGGAGCTGTGGGCCCAAATCAAGAACGAGGATTGGTCGTTTGTGTCCGAGAGCGCATTCGTCAGCGGTTGGCCTCAACGGCTGTGGGACTTCAGCAAGCACTACCATCACATCGGGGGACAAGGCGGATACGGCATCGGATATGGCGCGCCGGCTGCGGTGGGCGCGGCGCTGGCGAACCGGAAGCATGGCCGGCTCACCGTCAACATACAGTGCGACGGCGACATGATGTACGCACCGGGAATTTTATGGACCGCCGCGCATCATCGCATCCCGCTGCTCAACATCATGCACAACAATCGCGGCTACCATCAGGAAGTAATGCAGGTGCAGATCATGGCGAACCAACACAACCGTGGAGTGGATCGCGCGCGGATCGGCACCACGATCGATGATCCACCTGTCGATTACGCGAAGTTGGCGCAGAGCATGGGTATGTACGGCGAGGGGCCGGTCAGCGATCCAAAAGATCTTGCGGCGGCACTCCGGCGCGGTATCGAAGTGGTAAAGCGCGGCGAGCCCGCCATGATCGACGTGGTTACGCAGCCGCGTTAGGGAGGAAGAAATGCACAAGCTGATCCTGATCCTGTTTGTGGGAGCGCTCCTCCATGCCGAGGACGCGGACAACGGCAAGAAACTCTACACCACTGTTGGCTGCTACGAGTGCCATGGACGCGTGGGCCAAGGTGGAAGCGCAGGCCCGCGACTCGCGCCGCGCCCAGTTCCGCTTCAGGCATTAGTCGCGTATGTCCGGCATCCGTCTGGCGCCATGCCACCCTACACCAGCAAGCTAGTAACAGACGCCCAACTGGTGGACATCCACGCGTTCCTGGCGTCGATCCCGCCCCCTGCGAAAGACATTCCGCTGCTGAACCAGTAGCGCACGCTCGTAGCGTGCCGCGTTCACACTCGTGTGAACGCCCGTGCTCTGAACCCAAACATGTGTTCGCAGGAGTGCGAACACGGCACGCACGAGTGCGCGCGCCACGATGCCTCCACTGTAATACAATGCTTAATCGAAGCCAGGAGGCAACACCATGCAGGCTACGCGCAGAGCTTTTGTAGGAGCCATGGGAGCGGCGACAGCTGTGGCTGCCGCATCCCGAGCAGCCAAGGTTCCCACAACTTCTACCGTCAAAGTGTTGTTCTACGTCGCGGCTGCTACGCCCTGCGACAAAAATCTAAAATTCGACGAAGTTGTCTACAAGGACATGATGTCCTATTTCAAGGAAAGTGGGGCGGATGGCGTAGTGGTGCTGGGCACCACGGGCGAATATCCGTCTTTCTCCATGGCTGAGCGAAAAAAGATCGCGGAAACCGCTCTCAAGCACCGAAGCGGGCTTTCCATTATGATCGGCCCCGGCACCGCCAATTTTCCCGAGACCATTGAGCTATCGCAGCACGCCGCTACGAACGGCGCCGACGGGCTGTTGATAATCCCACCTTTTTATTACAAGAATCCGCCGCTAGCGGGATTGACGAAATATTACTCGCTCATTTTCGAGCAGGTGAGAATTCCCATCAATCTTTACCATATCCCTGGCACCAGCGGCGTTCCCATCACGCATGAATTGCTGCACAGCCTGGAACATTATCCGAATCTGGCGGGCATCAAGGATTCCACCGGCAATGCGGAAGGCTACGCCGCGTTTGTGAAGGAGTTTCCGAAATTGAACATGCGTAGCGGCACCGGCAACAATCTCAAAACCGCCATCGAAAACGGAATGGGCGCCATCCTGATGGAAGGGAATCTCTTCACCAAACAAATCGCGGCGGTCTTCGCGGCCCACCGCCAAGGCAAGGATATCGATGCGCCACTGGCGAAATTGAAAGAGGCGCAACAGTTGATGCGGCCCACCGGCATAGGCTCCTTCGGGCCGATGAAATATGCGCTGAGCCTGCAAATGGGCACGCACCAGACCTATCAACGTCCCCCGCATCCGGACGTCACCGATGAGCAGAAGGCGCAGATCAAGGCGAAAATCGACGAGTTGAAGCAGTTGGCCTGAAGCGAAAGATCTATGCATCATCTGAAAACTGGCGCCCTGTTCGCGCTGTTGGCGATCGCGTGCTTCGGCCAGCCGCAGCGGTTCAAGGACAGCGAGTGGCCGACCTACGGCGCGGATCTCGCGTCCACCAGGTACAGGCCGCTCGACCAGATCAATGCGTCCAACTTCAGCAAGCTGGAAGTAGCCTGGCGCTTCAAGACCGACAGCTTAGGCAATCGCCCCGAATACAAGCTGGAAGGAACGCCGCTGATGGTGAACGGCGTGGTGTACACAACGGCTGGATCGCGGCGTGCCGCCATCGCACTGGACGCAGCCACGGGGGAGCTGCTGTGGATGCATGGCGAACGTGAGGGCGCGCGCGGGGCCGCCGCACCGCGGCAACTTTCCGGGCGTGGCTTGGCCTATTGGTCCGATGGCAAAGACGAGCGAATCTTATACACGACGCCCGGTTTTCGATTGATCGCGCTGGATGCCAAGACCGGCGCACCAATACCGTCCTTCGGCAAGGGCGGCGTGGTGGATTTGAAACTGGACGACGATCAGACCATCGCGCCCGATCTGACTACCGGCGAGATCGGGATCCAATCCGCGCCCGTAATCGCGAAGGACACCGTGATTATCGGCGCCGCGTTCCGTGAAGGCATGACTCCCAAGAGCAGGCGCAACAACAAAGGCTACGTCCGCGGATTCGATGTGCGGACCGGCAAGCGCCTGTGGATTTTCCACACCATCCCGATGAAGGGCGAGGTGGGATACGACACTTGGTTGGACGGTTCGGCTGAGTACACGGGCAACACCGGAGTGTGGACGCAGATTTCGGTGGATGAGCAACTCGGGCTGGTTTATCTTCCCGTGGAATCGCCCACGGGCGATTATTATGGCGGGCATCGGCCGGGCGCAAATCTGTTCGGCGAGAGCCTGGTGTGCGTGGATCTGAAGACCGGTCAGCGCAAGTGGCATTACCAGTTGGTGCACCATCCGCTGTGGGACATGGATATTTCATCGGCGCCTATTCTGGCCGACATCAATGTCAGTGGCCGCGCAATTAAAGCGGTGGCGCAGCCCACCAAACAGGGCTTCCTCTATGTATTCGATCGCGTGACTGGCGTGCCGGTGTGGCCCATCGAGGAACGGCCCGTGGAGAAAGGTAACGTGCCCGGCGAATGGTATTCGTCCACTCAGCCGTTTCCCTCGAAGCCGCCCAGCTACTCTCGGAACGGTGTTACCGAGGACGACTTGATCGACTTCACACCCGCGATGCGCGACCAGGCGCTCACGATAATTTCAAAATATAAAATAGGGCCGGTGTTTACGCCACCGGTGGAGAGCAAGCTGGATGGGCCGCTTGCAACGCTTACGCTTGGAACCGCGAGTGGCGGGACCAATTGGCCCGGCGGATCGTACGATCCTGAAACTCACATCGTGTACGCGTTCGCGTGCAACGCCTGCCTCACGCCCATCGGTTTAGTGAAATCGCCGAAGGATGTATCGGACATGAACTACATCGCCGGCACTGCCGGACAAGAGCCGCGCATGCGGACCGGCCCCGGTGAAAATGCCGGCGCTGATTCGCCTATCCCCTCGCGCGCTCCGGCTCCGGCCCGCGGCGGTGGTAGTGGTTACGTTCCTCTCACTGTGCAAGGCTTGCCGCTGATCAAACCGCCCTACGCCACCATCTCGGCCATCAATCTGGACAAGGGCGAAATTATCTGGCAGGTGGCACATGGCGAAACACCCGACTCAATCCGCAATCACTCCGGGCTGAAAGGTCTGGACATTCCACGAACCGGCCAGGCGGGCTATAGCATTGGCACGCTGATCACCAAGACGCTGTTGATTGCAGGCGACAGCCAGGTCACCACCACCAATGAGCACCCGCGCGGCGCAATGTTGCGCGCCTATGACAAGGCCACCGGAAAGGAAGTCGGCACAGTCCTGATGCCCGCGCCGCAGAGCGGATCGCCGATGACCTACATGCTGAACGGCAAGCAATACATTGTGGTCGCCGTCAGCGGTGGTCCTTATTCGGGCGAATACATCGCATTCACTCTGCCATCCACGGATGAACACGCTGAGACGCGCTAGTCAGCTTTTCATCTTCTGCTTCGCTTTGGCGGGCGCGATGCAATCGGTGTGGGACGGCGTTTATACCTCGGAACAAGGCAAGCGCGGTCAGCCGCTCTACAACAAATACTGCGCGTCTTGCCACGGTGAGCAACTAACGGGAGGTGAGGACTCGCCGCCGCTCACCGGAGGCGCGTTTCTGGCGAATTGGAATGGCCTCACCGTCGGGGATCTCTTCGAGAGAATTCGGATTTCGATGCCGCAGAATCGCCCCGGGCGTCTGACGCGTCAGCAGAACGCCGACATACTCGCGTACCTGCTGAGCGCCAATCAATTTCCAGCCGGCGAGGCGGAACTCCCGGCAGAAACCGAACGCCTCAAGCAGATCCGCTTCGAGTCAACGAAGAAATCAGAATAACGGCGCTATCCTAATGGAGGACGCATGCGCTCTTTATCGCTCGCACTCATGCTAGTCATGCTGGGGGGTAGCGTAAGAGCTCAAAAAACGCCCGCTCTCCACCTGTCAGATTACGTTGGCACTTACACCGATGCCCCAGGCCATACGCTTGAAATAGTCGACGGCGACGGGCTTTTCGCCGTTCTAGACGAAGCCAAGTACGTGCTGCGGCCCTCAGGTGTGGATCAGTTCACCACGATCACCGGTCAAACGATCCCGTTCCGCCGCGATGCGAACGGCAGAGTGACCGGGTACGAACAGGATGGCAAGTTCCGTCCCCGTGTATCCTCCAGCATCACGCCCGAGTCCGCTGCGTTGGCTCGCCCGCGCCCCCAAGGACAGGACTCTGCTCTGGATTATCGCTATCATCCGCCTGCTAATTTGCACGATGGAATTGCCGTTGGCGACATCGCGCGCTCAGATCTCGGAGCGGCCACAGCAGATGCCATTGTGCGCGGCGTCCTTGACGGCACATACAAAGATGTTCACAGCGTCCTCCTCTACCAGCATGGAAAGCTGGTAATGGAGGAGTATTTCTACGGCTACAGCGTCCAGCGTCCGCATCAGCTCCGCTCGGCGACGAAGTCGATCGTGAGCGCCCTGGCTGGGATCGCCGTCGACCGTGGCGCGCTTTCCGGGACCAGCGAGGCTGTGCTACCGCAGATGGGCTACGCCAGCTATGCGAATCCCGACCCACGTAAGGCCGAATTGACGCTTGGCAACTTCCTCTCCATGAGTTCGGGGCTGGACTGCAATGACCATAGCTCGACCTCTCCGGGGCGTGAGACTGTGATTGATGACGCGCCCGATTGGGTGAAGGCTACGCTCGATCTTCCGATGATCGCGGAGCCTGGAACCAAGGGCTACTACTGCTCGGGCGGCGTTGCGGTGGTTGGCCGGCTCACGGAGAACGCAGTCCACATGCGGCTTCCCGAGTTCGCACAGGCCAATCTGTTTGGACCGCTGGGGATTTCGCGCGCGGACTGGGTGTGGAACTACGACTTGACGAACGCCGACAAGGAGTACTCGCAGATCCACCTTCGCCCCCGCGATATGCTCAAGATCGGAATTCTTTTCGCGCACGGCGGCCGCTGGCACGGACACCAGATGATCTCCACCTCGTGGGTACGCGCGTCGCTTGCGGAGCAGAGTCATGTAGACAATGTCAGCTATGGCTATTTCTGGTGGCGTCCCTGGTTGAATGTTGAAACTCCAGGCGGCTCAGAACATGTCGACGTAGTGGCTGCGCAGGGCAACGGTGGACAGAAAATCTACCTTGTACCGCAGTACGATCTGGTTGCAGTTTTCACCGCGGGTGGCTACAACGCGGAATCCACTCCTCCAAACACAATCATGGCGAAGATCGTGCTCCCCGCATTGATGGCAGCTATGAAACGCTAGTTTTTAGAGGTGATGAACTCGTCCACATCCTTGTGCAGCTTCTCCCGCGCCTTCTTGTCGATGTACATCATGTGGCCGGCTTCGTAGTACGCGAACGAGATGTTCTTCCGGATGGGCGGCTCCAAATTCATATGCGACACGGTCTGCTCAATGCCATTGAACGGAGTGGCCAGGTCGTAATAACCGCAGGCCACCAGCACTCGCAACGTGCCCTGCTGAGTCATGGCCGAGCGCAGTGATTCCGCAACCTGGCCGGGCTGGCCCTGGTCCCAAGGCCGGACGTTGGCGGTGATGGTGTAAAACATGTCGGTGTTCCATTGCAGCTCGCGGCGCAGATAATCCTGGAACATCGCGGAATACGCTCCTTCGTAAGAAGCTTCGCTCGAATCGTATTCGTTGCGGTCTCCGGCTGCGTCCACATCCATACCCGTGAATCGCGAATCCAGACGCCCGACGGTTAACCGTTTGTCGCGCAGCAGCTCCTTGAACCAACGTTGCGGACTGATCCGAAGGTTGGTTTCTTCGATGTACTTAGCCGACAGCCCCGTGAAGCGCGCTATGTCGTGGACCACCTTCTGATACTCCGACGTTGGCAATTGGTCGCCCTTCTCCAGAGCGGCCGCATATTCCCCATGCGCGAATTGCCGCGCCGCCTGCGCCACCGATTCCACATTTTCTTTCTGCAGGTCCGGTGGCAGCAGGTGGTGATACCACGCGGAAACTGTGAAAGTGGGCAGGAAGAATTTAGTACGGTCATCAGCGCCCCAATTGGCAAACGCGACCGAAGAAACCAGCACAATCCCATTCAGATAGATCTGATGACGCTGCTGCAGGATGCTAGCCATCTGCGCGGAACGGGTGGTGCCGTAGCTTTCGCCGATCAGGAATTTCGGCGACGCCCAGCGTTCGTTGCGGGTCAGGTACTGGTAGATGAAATCGGAAAACCAAGTGGCGTCCTGCACTGTGCCGTAGAATTGCGTGGGATTCTCGCCCGGTACTGGCCGGCTGAAACCGGTAGACACCGCGTCCACGAAAACCATGTCGGTGGCATCCAAAAACGAGCTCTCATTATCGACAATCGAGTACGGCGCTGGCATGCCGTGCCCATCGTCAGTAAGAACAATCCGCTTCGGGCCCAGCCCCATGTGCGTAAACAACGACGCTGAACCGGGGCCGCCGTTGTAGACGAACGACATCGGCCGCTTGGAAACATCCGCCACGTCATCCTTGGTGTAAGCGACATAGAAAAAACTGGCCTTCGGCGTCCCATCCTCGGACTTGATCACGTAGTTACCCGCTGTCGCAGTGTAGTTGATTTGCTGGCCTCCCACGCGTGCGCTGTGCTTGGTCACCGAAGTTTTTTCTTCCGGCGGTGGACCGTGGTGCGCCGGTTGTGCCTGCGTTTGCTCCGTCTGCTGCGGCGGAGGTGGCTGCTGTTCACGGTTGCGGCGCTGCGCATCAACCTGCGCGGCGGCGATCCACGCCGTAAACAATATGCCGAGTCCTAAAGGGGCAATCCGATTCACTCTCACCTTCAGCGCTCCTTATTTTGATACGCGAAGCATCACTACGCCGTGTGATGAAACTTCGGCCTCGAACAGATCCTTGATTTTTCCGCGATCGGCGTGGGCCCAGACATCGCGCACCACGTGTTTGCCGTTTAGTCCCAGGTCGGCCCACGTGGCAATCATCAGTTCGGCTTTATCCCCGCGGTTAAAAAGCGCCACGGCCACGTCGCCACCCGCCAGCGGCTTGGCCCACACTTCCGTACGGCCTTCCTTCGAAACGCGAAAACCCTGCTTCCCCAACTTGTCCTGGTCGATCGCGATCACTTCGCGGTTCGTCAGAACTTGCTTGATTTCGTCCGCCATGCTCCGCAGATCGTTACCCGCGATCAACGGCGCGGCCAGCATTGCCCACAGGCTCATGTGGGTCTTGTATTCCACCTCGTCCATGTTGCCGTTACCGATTTCGAGCATATCCGGATCGTTCCAGTGCCCCGGCCCCGCGTATTGCTCCAGACCCGTCTGCTTGTCGAAGCCAATCGTAGCCATGCTCTTCCAGACGTCTTCGATATCGCCTGTAGTGCGCCACAAATTGCCGCCCGAAGCCGCGCCCCACTCCCAAACTTTCCGCAGTCCGTATTGGCACAAACTGAAAACGATGGGACGCCCGCTGGCCTTAAGGGCGTCGCCCATTTTCTTATAAACGGCCGGCATTTCTTCTTCCTTGTAGACTGTCTTGGCGCTGCACCAATCGTACTTAAGATAGTCGATGCCCCAAGCGGCCCAGGTACGGGCATCCTGCTCTTCGTGTTGATAGCTGCCTTCAAAGCCCGCGCAAGTCTGGGGTCCCGGCGAGGAGTAGATGCCGATTTTCAGGCCCTTGGAATGGACGTAGTCGGCCAGACCTTTCATGTCGGGAAATTTCTCGTTGGGTTGGAGAACTCCCTGCGCGTCCCGCTTTCCCTCCCAGGTGTCGTCGATGTTGACATACACGTAGCCGGCGTCTTTCATTCCGCTGGACACCATGGCGTCGGCGATCTCCTTGACCGTCTTGGCGTCGACTTTTTCCGCGAACTTATTCCAACTATTCCAGCCCATGGGCGGTGTCAGGGCCAATTGCTGCGCGAGGCATGCAGACGCGAAAATCAAGCCGGTAAGGGGTCTCCAGGTCATAGCCTCTATGAAACCACTTTTTGACCGCGTGTGGCGCGTCGGAACTCCTGCCGATGCTTGGTGACCCGTGCGGCTTCGTTACCGAACCGCACCGTAAGGGGCCGGTGCCTCGCACGCTGCTTACCGAACCGCGACCGTAAGGGAGCCGGTGCTTTTCGCCCGCTATACTGAATACGTATGGCAACCCTAGTGAGCTTGGGCGCCTCCAAACTCGATGCCGCATTGCTTGCTCAGAAACAGGAGAAGCTGTTTTCGATTCTGGCGGACATGGGGCGCGTGATGGTGGCGTATTCGGGTGGGACCGATTCCGCTTACCTGGCCTGGGTGGCGCATCGCGTGCTCTCCGGCAATGCCATCGCAATCACCGCCGACTCCGCGTCCATTCCCGAATCGCACAAACGCGATGCCGAAGCCTTCGCCCGCGAATGCGGATTCCGGCACGAGTACATCGAAACTCACGAGTTCGACAATCCCGATTATGTGAAGAACGATCCGAACCGCTGCTTCCACTGCAAGGACGAGTTGTTCACCGAATTGGATGCCTTGGGCCGCGAGCGAGGGATCGAGCACATCGTCTACGGCGTGAACGTTGACGATCTGGGCGATTACCGGCCCGGACAGCGTGCCGCCAAGTTACACCAGGTGGAGGCACCGCTAGTGGATGCTGGATTGACCAAGGCTGAGATCCGTGAACTGTCGCGATTGGCCAATCTCTCCACCTGGGACCGGCCGGCTTCGGCGTGCCTGAGTTCGCGCATCCCGTACGGGACCGCAGTGACGGTTGAAAACGTGAAGACGGTGGAAGTTGGAGAAGAAGCCATTCGAACGCTCGGCTTCCGTCAATTCCGCGTTCGATTTCATGGCGAGTTAGTCAGGCTCGAAATAGCCCCCGACGAACTAGCTCGCGCCTTGACGCCCGAGATGGCGCAAGCGTTTGTCGAGATCTTCAAGCCTCTAGGATTTCACTACGTCACGATCGATCTGGAAGGCTACCGCCAAGGATCGCTCAATTCGGTCCTGAAATAAATCGGCAGATTTTTCAGTTGTGGGGCAGGTTGTTAACTTGCGCGCCGATTGACAATCGGCGCAATTAAAATTTAATTCCGCGTGCCAATAGTTTCCGTACGGCCGGCCAGCGGTTTTACCGCGGACCCTCCACAAACACCAACACCCGTATTCAAAAGGGCATTCAGAAGATTGTGGAGCACTTGGTAGACCAGTTGTTCGCTCACGGGCTGTTTACCCGGCAGGCGGAACGAAGCCGGCAGTTCCTTGGCGATTTGGAGCCGGATGGAATGCGGCAGCGTGCGGCCGGAGCGATCCTTCTGGTTGGCCACCGAAATAGGAGTCTGCAGCACCGATCCGGACTGTCCGTCTACATAGAACTGGCAGCGTGAGAACCATCCCAGGTTGCCGGGATCGGCGGCATCGAAGAGCAGCAGCGGCGCTTGCCGGTCGGCCGCAAGCAGGTCCAGGCCAAGCCAACGCTTGTTGTCCTCGATCTTGTATTCAAAACCGGCCTGCTTGGCGATGTTGGCAACGAAGTCGGGATCGAGTTCGAGCAAGAGGAATTTGTGATCGCCGGCCAGCAACACTTGCATGAATTTCTATTTTATCTTATTCGAGAGCGAGTGCGATGCCGCGCGTTGGTAAAGCTGATAAAAACCAGCATCGAATAATATCAACAAAACCTCTCGGACTTGCGCTTCGGGCCCATCCAAGTGGGCGGCAACGGTCTCTAGGGCAATGCCGGCGGCTTCCTGAGCGGGATAGCCGTAGGCGCCGGTGCTGATGGCGGGAAAGCTGATGGTGCGTACGTTGCGTTCCTCGGCCAGTTCCAAGCACTTGCGATAACACGCGGCCAGCAGCGCCGGTTCACCGTGCCGCCCATCCCGATAGATGGGTCCCACTGCGTGGAACACATACTGCGCCGGTAGCGCGCCCGCGGCCGTGACGACGGCACTACCAGTGGGACATTCACCAGTCTTACCCCGGACTTCATCCAGCTCCCGCATGATGGCCGAGCCGCCGGCCCGGTGAATTGCGCCATCCACTCCGCCGCCGCCGCGCAGCCCGGAATTCGCCGCGTTGACGATGGCGTCCACGCGGATCTTAGTTATGTCACCGATCACCAAACGAAGTTTCTTTCCGTTCGGGAAATCGATGTCCATGCCGTGATTGTAACGCACGCATCCCCGCGCCTCATTCCGAACCGCGACCGTAAGGGAGTCGGTCCCTTATAGTAAAGGTTGGAACCAGTAGATGCTTTAGTGCTTTTCGACATCGACGGCACGCTGCTCAGGCGCGCGGGCTCACATCATCGCGAGGCCTTGGTGGAGGCCATTCGCCGCACGGTGGGAGTGGATACCACCACCGATGGCGTGCCCGTATCCGGCATGTTGGACCGCGATATTCTCACCACCATGATGATGCGAGCCGGAATGAAACCAGCCGCCATCCGCAAGGCGATGCCGGCCGTGGTGGAGCGTGCCCAGCAAATCTATATTCGCACCGTGCCCTGTCTCGAACGGAAAGTGTGCCCCGGTGTGCGGCGCGTGCTTCGATCGCTCGAACGCCGTGGCGTTGTCATTGGCCTGGTCACCGGAAACCTTTCGCGGATTGGCTGGAGGAAGATGGAGCGCGCGGGGCTCAAACCGTATTTCCGGTTTGGCGCATTCGCGGAGCTCGCCAAGGATCGCGCCGGCTTGGTGCGTCTTGCCGTCCGCCGCGCGCGCAAGGAGAAATGGATCAGCCACGCAGGCCACATCGCCTTGATCGGCGACCATCCCAACGACGTGCGCGCCGCAAGAGCAAATGGCATTCGCGCAATCGCGGTCGCCACCGGCCTGGTGCCCATCGAAGAGCTGCGCACCCATTCGCCGGACGTGCTGCTGCCCGATCTACGCTCACTGGCACTGGAGATGCTGTTTTGATGGAAGCTCAATCGCTCGCGGTGAAGCGCGCGGAAGTGGAGTTTCACAATTTCGCGTCTTTGGGGCAGCCCGAACGCGCCATCGCGCATTACGCCGAGCAAAATGTCCGCCGCGGAGCCGTAATCCGGAACCATCTTAGCTTCATCGGCGAGATGACGCCGTTCCTCGAGATCGGTTCCAACGTCGGCCACACCAGCTACATGCTGGCCAATGAATTCGGCGCCAGCGGCTTTGCGCTCGACATTTCCGCCGATTCGCTACGCTACGGTGTTGCGCTGCAGGACCGCTGGCACCTTTCTCGCGCTCCCATCCGCGTGGCCGGCGACGCGGTGAATTTGCCTTTCGCCGACGGATCGCTGCGTTTCGTGATGGCGTTTCAGATGCTCAGCCAGTTCATGAACATGGAGAGCGTCTTTCTGGAAGTGAAACGCGTGCTGGCTCCGGGCGGCACTTTTCTCTTTGCCGAAGAACCTCTGAAGAGGAAGTTGACCCTCAGCCTGTACCGCTGCCCGTATTACGACACTATGAAACCCTGGGAGCGCCGATTGGCCGACTGGGGTCTGCTGGGATATCTGGTGCGTGATGTGATTGGCGCGCACCAGGAGGAAAGCTTCGGCATCCGGCAGAATCACACCATGGGTATCAAGGAATGGCACGAGCTGATTCGCGCGCATTTCGTTGACGCCGAATATGAAATGTTCGTGCCGGAGCGCGGGTGGGGTGAACGGATCGTCAAGAGCGCCGCGATGTCCCAGTGGCGCGCCGCTCGATTGCTGGGCGGCACTCTAGCCGCTGTCTGCCGTAAGGCGGGCGGATCCGCTCCAGTCGGGTTCGATCAATCCGAATTTCAGATGCAGCTTCGCTGCCCGGACTGCTATTCCGCAATGAATCGCGACTCGAGCGACACGTTGCAATGTTCCAAATGCAGCTACCGCGCGCCGAACGAAGGTGGCGTGTACAATTTGCTGCCTGCTTCAGAACGCGCCGAACTCTATCCGGGCGATCGCGAAGACGTGATCGACTTCTGCTTGCCCAGTCATGCCGAGCGGTTACTGGAAGGCTGGTATGACCTGGAAGGTGTCTTCGGAAACAAGTATCGCTGGATCGGCGAGCATGCAGCGGCCCACCTGGTGCGCGTCAAGCCTGGGCCACAACGGTTGCGGATTCGCGGACACGCCAGCGAAGGGCATCCAGTAGAACTGGCCGCCCGCGCAAATGGACGTGAGGTTGGCCGCTGGAAACTCGACCGGTCTGGCTTATTCATCGTCGAAGCCGATTTGCCGGAGAGCCCGGAATATCACATCGAAGTGAATGCCGGCCCATCCTGGAGCGTGCCCACTGACGACCGCGTCTTCACTGTCAATCTGAGCATGATTCGCCTTGTGCCGCGCGATTAGCGCACCGTCGAAAACACCTGGTCTCGGATGGATGAATGCAAAGTGGGGCGGACCCCCTGGTCCGAGGCCGACGCCCACGTCGGCTTGCTGCTGGTATTTGTCNNGGGGGTCCGCCCCACCCGCTGGCCGAAGGTTGTCATTCCATTGGATGCGCTGCAAGCCCATGAGATACACTCATGCCGACGCTTGGTTCCTCACCAGCCAGCCTAAGACTACGGCAACGCCAACTTGCGCGCCAGCTCCTGAAATCGCGCCTCCCCATGCAGCGCCTCGAAGGCTGGTTCAGTCTTCAAAAGCGGCATCATGATACTACGCTCCGCGTAGGCTCTGTCCAGCGCATCCAGCGCCTTCGCGTTCTGGCCGAGAAATGTATATTGCGTGGCCATGCTAAATAAGTCACTCGATCCGGATTTCTCTTCGTCCTGCAGCCTTTGGCCATACATGCGCTTCAAAGTTTCCTCGGGATTGCCGGCCGCGAGGTGCAGAGTATCGGCGATCTCTCGATACTTCTTTTGGTAAAAAAGAGCGCGAAGGATGCACGCATTGGCTTCCGCAAGAGTGGGTTCCAATTCCCGCGCTCGCCGCGCCTGCCGGATTGCGTCGTCGAAGTGGTGCGCTTGCAAATACAGCCACCCGGCATCGATGTTCACGCGCGCTGAAAGCGGATCCAACGCAATCGCGCGCCGCAAAGATGTCAAGCCTTGCTCGGTGCGTCCCATGGCGACCAGAAAAAATGCATAATCGTGGTGAGCCACGGGAAGGCTCGGGTTGATTGCGAGCGCATGCGTGAAATGCTGCTCGGCCAGCGGCCAATTCCATTCGCGCCAGAACAGAACATTGGCCAGCGCATTGTGTGCTTCCGCGTTTAGTGCGTTGATGCTCAGTGCTTTCTCAGCCGCTTCTAGCGCGCGCTTCCAGGTCTCGGGCGGTGCCGCGCCGGAACGGCCCATCGCCACGCGAACTTCAGCCGCGGATGAGTAAGCCGGGTCGAATTGAGGATCCAACTTGGCCGCCTCCTCAAAATAATCGACGCTGCGCTCCAGGTCGGCGCGGGTCTCCTTGTGTTCCAGATAGAGTCCGTTCAAATATGCCTGGTACGCTTCCTGATTCCGTGCATGCGACGCCGCTCGCGATGCCACAATCCCACCCACCAGCTTTCCGGATACCGCGCTCGCAATATGGGCGGCGGATTCTTCTTCGATCCGGAACATTTCAGCTTCTGCGCGTTCTGACGTGTCTGTCCAAACCTGTGCCTGGTCGGCGACCTTGATCAGCCGCGCAGCGATTCGAATCCGCCCGTCGCTGCGGCGAACTGTTCCTTCCAGGATGTAATCCACGCGCAGCTCGTGGCCAACCTGATCGATGCCGTGAGGCGCACTTTTATAACGCATTACGGAGGTGCGGCCAATTACCCCCACTCGCTCCGGATTGAGGCTGCCGAGCTGGCTGATCAGCTCTTCAGTGAGTCCGTCGGTGAACAGATCCTCTTTGGGATCGCCCGTCAGATTTTCGAACGGAAGCGCCGCGATCATGGTGCGTGCCGGACGAGCGGAGCGGGGCCAGGTAGCCCACACAATCGAAATCACCACACACGGAGCCAGCGCCGCCGCGAACCACAACCATTTCGGGCGTGTCCAGGCCCGGGCAGGCTGCATGACGGGCAGTTCCGATGCCCCCGCAGCGACCCGCTCCACCGGAGCAATGAACTTGTAGCCGCGCTTTGGAACGGTCTGGATGAAACGCGGCGCGTCGGAATCGTCATTCAGCGTGGCGCGGATCTGGGCCACGCACACGTTGAGATTGCGATCGAAATCAACGAATGTGTCCGCGCCCCATACCTCACGCTGGATGTCCTCTCGAGTTTCGAGTTGCCCGGCGTTCTCCGCCAGCAGACGCAGCACCTGAAACTGCTGCGGTGACAGCTTCAGAAGCACGCCCGCGCGGCGCAGTTCATTGTTCTGCAAATCGAGTTCGAATGCGCCGAACCGTAGAATGACCGCCGCGGAGCTCGCCTGTTGCACGGTTTCAGTATACGGCCTGTTCCCGGGGCGACCCGTTGCTAGGGCCGGTCTCGAGGCGGGCTTCCGTTAACAACCCACCCTAAGCCATTCTGCAATTTCGACTTCTTCACAAACAATAAATTAATACTGGATGTCTTGCTCGGGTGGGCGGCGATGATAGAAAGTCGATGCATGACTAACCGACGTGAGATTCTTCTAGCGGCCGGCGCAGCCGGTATGCTCGCGGGCGGCGGTGCCGCCGAAACCAAGGCCAATCCGCTGGATTCCGAGAAGTTCCGCCAGGCTGTTCTTACGGGCGACCTTCCAACCGTCACTTTGATGCTGGATCGCGATCCGGCCTTGCGTTATGCAAGGGACTCCGCCGGCGTTTCTGTGTACACCTTGGCTTGCCTCAAAGGTCAGCCGAAGATTGCCGAGCAGATCGCTGGCCGCGGTCTAGTGCTCGATATTTTCGAAGCCGCCGTCAGCGGCGACAGCAAACGCGCGAATGAGATCGCTAAAGATGATCCCGGCCTGGCTCATCACCGTTTGCCCGATGGCCGGACGCCGCTCCATCTCGCCGCCGAAGCGGGTAAGCCAGCGCTAGTGATTTTCTTCGCGATGAAGGGCGCCGATTTGAGCGCAGGTCCGGAAAGCCCGCTATTAGCCGCCGTCGATTATCCGGAACACGCGCTAGCGAGCGAAATGTCGATATTCCTGTTGATGAATGCTTCGGATCCAAATGCGCGCCGTCGCGATGGCAAGACCGCCCTGCAGCTAGCGGTCGCGCGCGGCTACGACGATTTGGTCCATATGTTGATTCACCGCGGAGCGGAGGCCAATGCGCCCTCGGTAGAGCGCGTCTACTACGGCCGCCGCTACACGCAGGATCTGCACGGGAATCCAGTGACTCGCGAGGACACGTATGGAATCCCGCAAGATTGGATCAATCAGTTCGTCACGGTAGCGCATTTCGATTTCGAAAAAATGAAGCTTCTTCAGAAGATGTGCCCCACACTAATAATGACTCGCGCCACATGGGACGAGTTGGCCATTGAAGCGGCAGCTCACATGGGGCTGACGCCGATGGCTCAATTCCTGGCTGACCTGGGCGCTCCAGTCTCCACTTGCACCGCAACGCTTGTGGGCGAGCAAGCTCTGGTGAAGCGGTTGGTCAGCGAAGACCCCGCGTGCATCAGAGAACGCGGAGCGCACGACATCGCACTGCTATCGTACACAGCCCTAGGCAACCAGCATGTGGAGATCGCGGAGTTTCTGCTGGGCGCAGGCGCCGACGTTCACGCCAGATCGCTGGGACAAACTTCGCTACACATCGCCGCGAGCAAAGGCCATGTGGAACTGGCGCAGCTCTTCCTAGATCATGGCGCGGACATCAACGCCACTGCCAACGTGCGTGGCGCATCACTGACCCCGCTCGCAGTGGCCGTACAAGCCAAGCAGGAAAAGATGACAGCGCTGCTCAAGCAGCGGGGCGGCCGTTCTTAGTCGTCATTCCTGATGATCTGTTAAAGTCGTACTGGCAGGACGCGCCATGCCAAAGCTATTCGACGCTGCGGTTTTTCTTGCATTGTTTTGCGTTCCTATAACGCGAGCGCAAGAGTCAGCGGCTCCCCACGTGCTAACAGTTTGTGAGGCCCTCCGTGGCATCGATCTGTATAGGGGAAAGGTCGTCGTAATCGTGGGCCGCTCTAACTATACGTTTGAAGGCCCCTTCATGCACGAAAGGTGCGACCCGGACGATCGCATTTTGATTCAAGGGCACCGCTGGCTTAGCGCCATCGCGGTTGGCGCCGAGAAGCCAGCCGTGCCGGATCAAGCCTTTCCCGTCGGCGAAGATATCCTACGTGAAAAACTGCGTCAGTTGAGCGACTACCACAGCGATGCGCAGGGCTCGATGGTGAAGGAGGAAGTCAGGACCATCGCCTTCGCGTCATGGGTTGCCGTTTACGGCACACTCGAAAGTCCAGCTAAATTGAAGCCACACATGCCCCCGAACAAATCCAATTCCCGAAATACGCCGGGCAATGGATACGGTGCCAATGGCTCTGTTCCAGCAATGATTCTCGTGATTCGATCGAAGGACGTCCCTCCCTCCTCCGATGGCTTCCGGACAATCGATAACCTCCGGAAAGAGCTGGCGGCCGAGAGCCAGCCCGCGGAGCCTCGGTCTGCAACGGACAACCAATCAAAATCGGAGCCGGCTCCGCCGGCCGCTTCCAAGCCTGCGAGCTGCCCGGACCCAGCCGCTCTCGATCTCTTCAAACGTCAGATCGCGTACGAGAGAACCGAGGAAACTTATCCGTTGAAGGGCTTGTCAGTCATCCACGCCGACGTTTGGGAGCGCGGTACGCTTACCGCCTTATACATCCGTGAACGACTTCGGGATTTTGTGGCGACTGTTCGCATAGTCTACTCTGTAGAAAATCACGAGGCGCAAGGTGGGTATACGTGTCCAGTTCAACAGAATTGGAAAGAGTGCGTTCAGCAGCATGAAGACCTTGAAGCCGCGAGCAGCGACATACGACGAACCTGCGCGGCCACCGTTGACATGCGCACCATACCCGCGTGGAGGCCGTCTCCCAATGACCAAACCAAGCGGCGCATTGCGGACGAGCTTCGCCGCGAGATCGAGGCTAAATGGCAAGGGGTTCAGCAGATCGTTATCCGCGACTTCAATCTGAAGGACAACCAAATCACGATGTATTTGAAGATGCCGAACGGCGACTATTTCCAGGGATGCGGGTTCAGCGCTGCAGGCGAACCACACTGCGAGGGCTGGCACCTGTTCGGGCAAGCACCGGTCTCAAGCATTCGCAAGTGGATCTTAGAGAAGCCGTACCGCTTGAAGTGACAAACGTTCGCGATCAATCAAACTCCCGCACCGCCGCCTTCTGCTCCGCCCCTACGCGCCCCGCCGCAATATCCGCTTTGAAATAATTCTCGCCACGAATCGGCGCACCCGCCAACCGGCGTAGCATCGTCAGTTGGCCCACGTGCGTGAGCGCGTCGGCGATCGGTCCTTGGAACAGCTTCTCTGCCGGAACATGTAGCGGCTGGTCTGAGGCAAGGTACGCGTCGAAAGCTTCCAGCGCCGTGTGGAAACGCTGGACTCCCGCATCCCACGCGACGGGCGGTGAATCGTGCCACTCCTGTTTTCCTTGCGCCATCGATAGCGCCCAATCCAGCAGATCGCCGAGATGAGCCACCAATTGGCTGGGTGTGCGCGTCTTTTCCGATGCGTGGAACTCGGCGAAGTGCGCCGGTGCGCCTCGCGTTGATTTTGCGCCTCGATACGCTAGCGTCGCCACTGTATGGCGCAGCATTCGCCGCTGCGAGTCTTGTATTGGAGCGTAACTTGCCATAAAAATAGCTTACTCGTAACGCAGCGCCTGAATCGGATCCACTCGCGATGCCCGCCGCGCCGGTACCACGCTCGCCAGAAATGCGATTGCCCCGAACAGCACCACCACCGCGCCGAATGTCGCCGGATCCTTCCCGCTCACACCCGCCAGCAGCTTGCCGGTGATTCCTCCCACTGCGAAAGCAATGCCCACGCCCGTTACCATTCCCGCCGTCACCCACAGCAACGATCGCTGCAGCACCAGCCGCATCACTTGCGGACGCGGCGCTCCGAGCGCCATGCGAATCCCGATCTCGCGCGTTCGCCGCGCCACCGTGAAATGCAGCACGCCGTAGATCCCCACCGCCGCCAGCACAAGCGCCATGATCGCGAACGTCCCAATCAGCGATGCGCCCATGTCGTAGACAGATGTCACGCGGTTCAGGAATTGCGGCATGTTCCGGACACCGAACGCCGGCACCGTCGGGTCCAGCGCACTGAGTTGTTGGCGTAGCGCCGGCATCAGCATTTCGGTACTCTGCTTTGAACGAACCAGCACTGTCACGTGCCCCTGGTAATCCTGGGTAAGCGGCGTGAAATAGTAAGAACGCGCGCTTTCGCCGAAAGTCAAGTACGTGCCGTTTTTAGCCACTCCGGCCACTTCCACGAGCGGCTTGTCACGCCCCGGCGCGAACTTGCGTCCGATGGCCCGCTCGGAAGTTTGCCAATAGCGCCGCGCCATGGTTTCATTGATCACCGCTACTAGCGGCGATGAATCCGTATCGTGACTATTGATAGCCCGTCCGGCCACAATTCGTGTTCCCATGGTTTCGAAATAATCCGGCCCCACTACGCTCATCATCGCCAGGTTTTGTTCGCGATCCGAGCGCGGAACATAGCCCTGCGGCAGAACTGCCGTCGAATACTGATAAGCATCCAGCGGTAGAGGAGAAGCCATGCTGACCGCGTCCACTCCTGAAACCGTGTGCAATCGATCCATCAGATTGCGTTGGAACGCTCGGCCGTGCGCCTCGTCATAATGCCGCAGATCCAAGTTGACGGAGAACATTGTGATGCCATTGCGATAGAATCCGGGATCGGTGCTATTGGCGAATTGCATGCTCCGCAGAAACAACCCGCCGCAAATTAGTAGCACACAAGAGAGCGCCACTTGCAGCATCACCAATAGATTGCCGCGTCCAATGCGGAAACGTCCCACCCGCACCGCCGTGGATTCACCCTTCATCGCCGAAACCTGGTCCACTTTGCTCGCCCGCAGCGCAGGGAAGAGTCCGAAAAACACCGCCGTCGCCAATGAAATCAGGAACGTGAACGGCAGTAGTCGAAGGTCGAATTTCGTATCGTAATCCAGGTCCGACGTCTGGAAATCGAGCGTCGGATAAAAGCGTCTGGAATGATCGTTAAACCAGAGCGCGAAAAGCAGGCCCAGCGCCCCGGCGGCGAGCGAAAGTAGCACGCTCTCGGTGAGCAACTGCCGGACCAGCCGGAAGCGGCTCGCCCCCACGGCCACTCGAATGGCCATCTCGCGGCCACGGCTCGCGGCGCGTGCCAGCATCAGATTCGCCACATTCGCGCACGCGACCAGCAATACCAGAAGCACCACTCCCGCCAGGATGCCCGTGATCGTTGAGAATATTCCATTGGCAGCTAGAAACGGATTCGTGCGCGTACCGCCAGGAATCAAGTGTGCCTTCAAATCCTTATCTTCCTTTGGATATTGGCGCGCAAGTTGCCCTGCCACGACATTCAACGCCGCCTCAGCCTGCTTCATGGACACGCCCGGCTTCAGCCGTGCCCGAGTATTAATCCAACGGTTGTCTCGCCCCTCCAGGTAGTTTCCGTCGGCCGGTGCGATGGTCTGCTGCATCATCGCGGGCACCCAGACATCCGGAACAAAATTAAAAAGTGTTGTCCCAATGAATCCGTGCGGAGCCACTCCCACCACCGTAAGCGGATGATCGTTGATCTTGATAGTTTTCCCCACGATCTTCGGATCACCCTGGAATCGCCGCTGCCAAAAACTGTAGTTGAGAACGCACACTGGCTTCTGGCCCGGCTCGCGATCTTCTTCTGGTAGAAAGCCGCGGCCCACCACCGGATGCACGCCTAGGCCGGAGAAATAATTCCCGGTCACAATCTCGCCCCAGATCAGCTCTGACTCCCCGCTGTCCGTCACGCTCAAGGGGATCCCCGTGGAGCCCATTATGTCCGTGAGGCCCGTGTCCTGCTTGCGGTAATCCAACAGGTCGGGATAGGAAAGCCAGCCCAACTCGCTTCCCAATCGCGGCGCAGTGAAGTAGAGAGCCACCAAACGGTCCGGTTTCTCCACCGGCATCGGGCGCAGCATGTAAGCGTTCACGATCGAATAAATGGCGGTGTTCGCTCCAATTCCTAGCGCCAGCGAAAGCACAACTACCACCGTGAACCCCGGGGACTTCAGGAGCACGCGGAGAGCGTAGCGGACATCCTGCCAAATTGTGGACATGGAGACCGTAGTGCAGATTGCGTTCCCAACATAACTGATAGCAGCGACATGAGATGCCTACTCCGCAGTGTCCACTTCCGGGAAGCCGCGTCTCGATTCCGGTGCGATATACTGTGTGGGAGTTCACAAACGAATGAAACCTTATTTGTATACCCTTGCTCTCCCGGCGCTGCTGCTATGGTCAACCCAAGCCTTCGCCCAACAATTGCACAAGCTCCATATTGACGACACCGGAACGGTGCTAAAGCAGCACCAGGAGGTGCATGTGAAGGTGGGCCACAAAGTAACTTGGGTGCGGCACACCGGAGCCGCCAAGCCCTGGTATGCGAAGTTCGACGATAGCCCCTGCGCGGAAGGCAGCGAGTTTGGATCGGATCGCGCCAAGACCTGTACTGTTAAGGTCGCCTGTCATGCCAAAGGCGATGCAGGATGCCGTGCGTATTCCTACAATAGTTCCACCGGCGCGACCGCATCCATGCATGACCCCCACGTCGTAGTGGACCCGTAATATTGGATGCTCCGC
Source organism: Bryobacterales bacterium (assembly GCA_003162425.1). Classification (GTDB taxonomy): domain Bacteria; phylum Acidobacteriota; class Terriglobia; order Bryobacterales; family Bryobacteraceae; genus Palsa-89. The sequence goes on from PMOK01000261.1 coordinate 24,598, forward strand.
CGCGCGTTACCGAACCGCGACCGTGAGGGAGTCGGTGCCTTGCGCCAATTTTTTCCTGGCTGCCGAGTCTGAGCAACGGAACAATGCGCTCCATGGATATGGTTGGTCGGACCATTTCGCATTTCGAGATTCTCGAAAAGCTCGGCGAGGGCGGCATGGGCGTGGTCTTCTGTGCGCGCGATCTGCGTCTCGATCGTTTGGTCGCACTCAAAATCCTGCCGCCTGAGCAGATGGCCGATGCCCACCGCCGCGGACGCTTCGAGCGTGAAGCGAAAGCAGCCTCCGCTTTAAATCATCCGAACATCGTCACCATCCACGAAATTGAAACCGTCGACGGCGTGGATTACATCGCCATGGAGCACGTGCGCGGCAGCACACTGAGGGAGCTGATCCCTCCTGGCGGGATGAATCTCGCCGACGCGCTCAACTACTCCAATCAGATTGCGGCCGGATTGGCGGCCGCGCATGGCGCAGGCATCGTGCATCGGGACGTCAAGCCGGCCAACATTATGGTTACCAAGTCGGGCTTGGTGAAACTTCTGGATTTCGGATTGGCCCAAGTGGAGCAGGTTCCCCTCAGCGAGGCCGATTCCACGGGAAGCATCGGGCCCGCGTTCCTGACGCGGCCTGGCACCATTCTCGGAACAGTGGCCTACATGTCTCCGGAACAGGCGCAAGCCAAGGAGATGGACCAACGGTCCGACATTTTCTCTTTCGGTATCGTGCTCTATCAAATGCTGACAGGCTCCTTGCCGTTCCAATCGAATTCCGAAGTGGGATTGATGTACGAGATCGTCCACGGACCCACTCCTTCGGCTTCCCAAGTGCGCCGCGATCTTCCTCCGGCTCTTGATCGCGTGCTATCCACCGCCCTCGAAAAAGATCCGAAGATGCGCTATCCGGACATGGATACCCTCATCGCGGATCTGCGGCAGGTCAGCCGTGAAATGAGAGGTGAAGCACCACTCACGACGCCGTTCGTGCCCCACTCGCCGATGCGAAACTGGCGAAGACCGCTGGAGATCGCAGCGTTCGTCATTTCGCTCGTCCTTCTGGCCGCGGTCCTGATTTGGAAATTGGCCCCGCGCTGGGTCGCAAGCGTACCCTCGGAAAAGAAAATCGCCGTCCTTCCGTTCCGCATTGTGGGAAATAGCCGCGAAACCGAATCCTTCCGCGACGGGCTGATGGAAGCGCTCACCAGCGAACTCACCGAGCTGTCGCAGTTCCACAATACGCTGTGGGTTGTGCCGGCCACGGAAGTCCGGCGGGAAGCGCTCTCGAGCGCCAAGGATGCACAACGCCAGTTGGGCGTCAATCTGGTGATTAGCGGCAGCGTGCAGCGCGATGCCACTCACGTCCACCTCACAGCGAACCTCGTGGATGCTAAGACCCTCCGGCAATTGCGTGCGCGCGAAATCACCCGGCCCATCGGCGAAGTGGCCGACATGCAGGAAGCGGTAGTGCAAGAAGTAGCTGGCATGTTGCAATTGGAATTGGGCGTCAAGGACCGCCAGGCCTTGGCCGCCGGCGCCACCAGTACCTCCAGCGCCTACGATTTCTATTTGCAGGCCCGTGGTCACCTGCAGCGCCGGAATCGCGCTGAGGTGGATCAGGCCATCGATCTGTTCAAGCAAGCCATCCGGCAGGATCCCAAGTACGCGCTCGCATTCGCTGGATTGAGTGAAGCCTACTGGTGGAACTACCGCATAACCGGCGACACCGCGTCGGTGGCGCAGGCCGAAGAGAACAGCTCGAAAGCGCTGGAGCTCAATAGCAAGCTGGCTCCCGTTTACGTAACGCGCGGGATTATCCAGGCGGGCACCGGCCACCACGAAGAAGCTGTACAAGCGCTCCAGACCGCGCTCGATCTGGAACCCGTCAATCCCAGCGCCGGCCGTGAGCTCGCCGCCGTGTATGAAGCCATGTCGAAACTTGACGATGCCGAATCCACACTCAAGAAAGGCCTCGCCTTGCGTCCCAGTGACTGGACCAGCCTGTATGATCTGGGGATGTTTTACTACCGCCAGAGCCGCTATCAGGAAGCGGTCCCTCTAATGCAGCGCGTCACGGATCTCGCGCCTGACAATAACTCGGGATACACCGGCCTGGGCGCAGTGTACTGGATGCAAGGTAAGTACGAAAACGCCGCGGACAACTTCAAAAGATCGCTCGATCTGCATCCCACTGCATCCGCCTACACCAGTTTGGGCACAATTTATTTCTTCATGGGCCGCTGTGCCGATGCTGTGCCGCAGATGCAGAAGGCCGTGGATCTTCTTCCCAAGCGTGACCAGTTCTGGGGCAACCTGGGAGACGTGTACGGCTGTGTCTCCGGAAAAAAGACCGAAGCTCGCGAAGCTTACAAGCGCGCCATCGAGCTGGCGCAGGCCGCATCGGTGGTCAATCCCAAAGACGCGGATGCTCTCAGCCGCGTGGCTTTGTATCAAGCCCGGCTCGGTAACAGAATTGAGGCAGAGGCTCACATCCGAAAAGCGCGCCAGCTAACTCCCGCCAACCGGGACGTCCTTTGGAACGCGGCCCTGGTGTATGAGCTGGCCGGTGAACGCGATCATGCACTGGAGGCTTTGAAAGCCGCCATCCGCGCCGGCCAGCCGCTGGAAGAAGTCCGCCGCGAACCAGCGCTGAAAAATCTGCGCAAAGATCCCCGCTATGATCGTCTATTAAAATGACGCCTGTGGTACACCCGTGGCGCACGCACTCGTGCGTGCTGTGTTCGCACTCTTGCGAACACAGGTGTCCAAGATCATGACGTCCCTTGACGCACTGCTAGAAAATCTCATCGACTACGCCGGCCTCTATCCCCCAGCAAGCCTCGACCTGCCCGAGGTTATCGAAAACTACAACCGCTATCTCTCTTCTCCAGACAACTGGATTCTCAATCGCCTGGTTCTACCCGCCTCAAAATTGAATGATGTAAAGCTACGCCCAAAGTGGCGCGTCACGCTTCTGACCGATCAAGACCCCGGTAAGCTGCCGCCGCAGATCGAAACACTCGAAACCAAAGGCGATCGCCGCTTATCCCTCCCCACCTACTGCGAAACACCGCTCCATCGAATCACGGGCGCATTCGCCAAGATCCGTACCGGCGGAGTAACTCCGGCTGCCATCCCTCCCGCTCCCGATCTTGCGGACTTCTTGCATCAAGCCGCCGCGCGCCGCATTCCATTCAAAGCAACCGCCGGGCTGCATCATCCCATCCGCGCCAGCATGCACGGTTTTGTCAACGTTTTCGTGGCTGCGGCGTTTGCCTGGCACGGCATGGATCGGGAATCGCTTATCCTGGTCCTAGAAGAAACTCACGCGCCTGAGTTCGAATTTGGCGAAGACCAACTGTGCTGGCGCGGGTTGCGGCTCTCGACTGAGCAAATCTACACGGCGCGCCGCGACTTCGCCCACAGCTTCGGTTCCTGCTCCTTTGAGGAACCACTCCAAGATCTACGGGAACTGGGTTGGTATTAATGATCGACCAGACGCATGACCCGACGCTAAAGAGCTGGGTGGAATCGGCCAACCACCCCGGCGCCGAGTTTCCGATTCAGAATCTTCCCTACGCCACCTTCCGCCGGCGCGGCGAAGAGCGAACGCGTCTGGGAATCGCAATCGGCGACATGTTGCTGGATGCCACTGAGGCGTTCGACCTCCAGTCTATGCACCGCGTGATGTCGACGGCTCGCGCCGCACGCATCGATATCCGCCGCATCACCAGCGATTACCTAACGCGCTATTCCACCGGTGCCGAACGCTACCTGCATCCCATCTCCGAAGTGGATCTGCTGCTTCCTGCCGATATTCCCGATTACACGGATTTCTACGCATCCATCGATCATGCCACCAACGTCGGACGCCTGTTCCGCCCCGATAATCCGCTGCTCCCGAACTACAAATGGATGCCCATCGCGTATCACGGCCGCGCATCCTCCGTCGTCGTAAGCGGCGCGCCGGTCCGCCGTCCCTGGGGGCAAATCGTGTCGAATCCCGCGGGGCCGCCGGTCTTTGCACCCTGCCGCTTGCTGGATTATGAAGTGGAGCTGGGCGCTTTCCTCGGCCGAGGCAATCCAATAGGAGAATCCATTCCAATTGCCGAAGCGGAGGATCATCTGTTCGGAGTTTGCCTGCTCAACGATTGGTCGGCCCGCGATATTCAGAGCTGGGAATACCAGCCGCTCGGTCCGTTTCTCGCGAAGAATTTCGCTACATCCATTTCGCCCTGGGTCATCACTATGCAGGCGCTCGAGCCCTTTCGCTGCGCTGCCCCTCCGCGTCCGGAGGGCGATCCCAGCCCTCTGCCTCACCTTACGACGCCTGGTGACAGCGCATTCAGGATCACCCTCGAAGTCTGGCTGCGCTCCGCCGCCATGCAGGATCCCGTGCGCGTGAGTCGCGGCGATTTTTCCTCCATGTATTGGACGCTAGCGCAAATGGTCGCTCATCATAGCTCGAACGGCTGTCCCATGCGCACGGGCGATCTCATCGGCAGTGGCACTGTATCCGGCCCCGAGAGGGGAAATCGCGGCTGCCTGCTCGAAATCACCGCGCGCGGCGCCGAGCCGCTCCAGCTTCCGAACGGCGACGTTCGCCAATTCCTTGAGGATGGCGATGAAGTGATCCTGCGCGGCTATTGCGAAGCTCCAGGATTTCGCCGGATTGGCTTGGGTGAATGCCGCGGCGTAATTCTCCCAAGTGTTACCGAACCGCGACCGTGAGGGAGTCGGTGCCTCCGTCCGACAATATTTTGCCACCGCCATCTTTCCACAGCGCCGCACTGTTGATTCCGCGTGACTTCCCCACTGGACCCTCGCGTGCTTTCCAATCCACCGGAGCACCCCATTGGCAGCGCCCCAACAAGCTTTAACTAAACCAATTCTCCCTGAATTCGTCCCGAAGGCCGTCAAGCCGCCAGGCGTCGATATCTTCTTATTAGCAGGAATCGCCATTGCTCTAGCGGCCACCATGCTGGGCCTACACGCCGCGGGCGTCGCCTTGAATTACTTCGTCCAACCGGTCGCAGCCGCGATCGTGCTCGGAGGCACCTTGGGCGTTATGCTGGTCACCACACCCCGGCAAGCGTTGGTCCACACGCTCCGCCGTGTAAAGGGATTGCTCGCGGCGCCGGAAGATAACAGGGCAGCCTTGATCGACGAAATCGTCGATTTTGCGCGGCACGCCCGCCGTGGCGGGACCTTTTCGATCGAGCCAATGATTCCAAAAGCTAGCCATCCGCTGCTGCGGCACACCCTCGAACTCACTATGGACATCAGCAATCGCATGGAGCTTCGATCCGTGCTCGAAACCGAGCTGCAGATGGCGGAACGGCAGGGTGAAGCGGATGCCAAGACGCTGGAGGTAGCTGGCGGTTTCGCGCCCACGCTCGGAATCATCGGTACCGTGATTGGATTGATTGAAGTGTTGCGGCAATTCTCGAATCTTTCGTCCGTCGGGTTGGGAATCGGTACTGCATTCGTCTCCACCATCTACGGCTTGGCGCTTGCCAATCTGCTTCTGCTGCCAATCGCTCATCGGATTCGGGCCAGAGTCGCCGAGAACTTTGAAACTCAGGAACTGATTATGGAAGGTGCACTCGCCATTGCCGACTCAGCTCATCCTGCCGTGATTCGCATGCGCCTGGTTTCCTTCTTACGTAACGCCGTGGTCGAAGAAGATGCGTCGAAAACTTAACTATCTCCGATCCGACAGCGGCGGCGTCCGCGACCGTTGGCTCATCAGCTACACCGATATGGTGACCATTCTGTTGATCCTTTTCATATCAGTCGCGGCGCAAGGCCTCAAGGCTCGGATTGCTCAAGTTTCGCCCACGCCGCCAGCGCCGGTAGCGACGCCAGTGCGCCCCAAGGTAGACCCGCGCGCTGCTCTTGTGGAGGCCGAGCGCAAGCTGAAACCACAGGGTCTGGACGTAAAGCTGGAACCTCGCGGCCTCGTCATCAGCCTTCAACAGGCTGTTCTGTTCGCATCCGGACAGGATCAGGTGAACCGCCAGGCGTTGCCGGCCCTTTCTCAAATCGCCGCCGTGATCCGCGACACCAATAACAAAGTAGCGCTAGTGGGGCACGCTGATACCATTCCGATCCACAATCGCCGCTTCAGCAGCAATTGGGAACTCTCGGCGGCGCGGAGCCTGAGCCTTCTGGCGCTTTTGACAACGGAGTACGGAATACCTGAATCCCGTCTCTCGATTCAAAGCTATGGCTCAAATCACCCGCTCGACTCAAACGACACTGAGGCCGGCCGGGCAGCCAACCGTCGCGTAGAGATCCTGATCCTGGACGACCCCGCTCCCCCGGCCCCGCGCTGACGCTCGCGCTTCATCTCCGAACGTGGGCGCGAGTCGATCGGGCTCGAACTGTAGCCCCGCGCGCCAGGGTATGTGAAAAAACGCCAATGTACTACTAGACCTGAA
>PMOK01000125.1 GCA_003162425.1 Bryobacterales bacterium
ACGGAGAGATCGATGCCGCCGGAGATGATGATGGCGGTCATGCCGAGAGCCATGATGTTGATGACGGCGGTTTGGCGCACCACACTGGAAAGGTTGGTCGCGGTGAGGAAATTCGGCGAGGCGATGCAAAGGATGATGAAGAGGGCGATCAGCGTGAAAAACGGCAGCAGCCGCTGGATCATCCGGCTTGCTCCTCAGTGGTGGCGGGGCTGGATTCAAATGCGGCGCAACGCATGATTTGTTCCTGAGTGGAGTGGCCGGTGAACTCGCCGCTGAGCCTGCCTTGGCGCATGACGAGGATGCGGTCGGCTACTTGGAGTAGCTCGGACATTTCGGAGCTGACCATCAGGATGGCCGCGCCACCACGAGCGAGTTCATCCATCATTTCGAAAACTTCGGCCTTGGCGCCTATGTCGATGCCGCGAGTGGGTTCATCGAAGAGGAAAATGCGGGCGCGTCCCACCAGCCATTTGGCGATGGCCACCTTCTGTTGATTGCCGCCGCTGAGCCTTCCCGCCAACTGTTTTCCAGACGAGGCGCGAATGCGGAGGCGCGCGGTGTAGTCGGCGGCGATGCGACGCTCGGCGGTGTGATTGAGGAATCCGAGGCGGCTGACGTGATTGAGGCTGGCCATGGTGAAGTTATAACTGATGGGCAGAGCCGTGGCGAGGCCTGCGCGTTGGCGATCTTCTGGAATTAGTGCGAGACCGGCGCGCACGGCATCGCGTGGAGAGCGAATGCGGACGTCGCGGCCCGATACCGTTACAACGCCGTGGTGGATGGCGTCCAGACCGAACAGGGCGCGGCAGAGTTCGGTACGTCCGGCGCCGATCAATCCAGCTAGTCCGACAATCTCGCCGGCGCGGAGAGAGAAGCTGATGTCTTTGAGCAATGGTTCACGCGTGAGATGCTGGACGCGGAGGAGCTCTTCGCCAGGTGGAAGCGCGGCGCGCGTGTATATGGATGTGAACTCGCGGCCCACCATGTGGCGGATGATGTCGTTGATGGAAAGATCGGCGAGCGGACCGGAGTGCACTGTTTCTCCGTCGCGCAACACGGTGACGCGGTCGCCAATCATCCGCAATTCTTCCAGGCGATGGGTGATGTAGATGACGCCGACATTGCGGGCACGCAGCGTGGAGACGATGCGGAACACTTCCTGCGTTTCGGCGTCCGAGAGCGAAGAAGTGGGCTCGTCGAAGATCAGGAGGCTGGAGCCTTGTTGAATGGCGCGGCAGATTTCGACCATCTGCTTGCCGGCCGGGCTGAGTTTATCCACTCGCCAAGCGGCCTGCAGTGGGAAGTGGTGTTCTTCGATGATGCTTTGGGCGCGCTGCATCATCGCACGCCGATTCACCCATCCGAGCGGAAGGCGCGGCTCGCGTCCGAGAAAGATGTTTTCAGCGACAGAGAGGTGAGGGGCCAGCATGGATTCCTGATGAACCATCGCAATGCCTTGGGAGGCGGCCTCCGCGGGGCTGCGAAACTTGACGCTTCGTCCCTGCCAGAGCATTTCCCCGCTATCGCGCTCCAGCATGCCGGCCACGATCTTCATCAGGGTGGATTTGCCGGCTCCGTTTTCGCCCATCAGCAAATGGACTTCGCCGGCGGAGACGTCGAGATTGCCGGCACGCAGGGCCACGACGCCGCCGAAATGTTTGCGGACGGATTTTAGTTGAAGCAGCATTCGCGTTTCAGGCTGGCTTTTCGCAATTGATCATCCAGGGCGTGCCGAATTTGTCGACGAGCATGCCGAAGCGCAACGCCCAGAAGGTTTCCTGAAGCGTCATTTGCGCGGTGCCGCCGTCGGCCAGAGCGTTGAAGATGCGATCTGCTTCTTCGGCAGAGTTGATGTTGAGCGAAAGGGAGAAACCCTGGGGTTTTTGATAGTGCTCAGGAAGAACATCGACGCCCTGCAACACGCGGTCGCCTACTTGGAGCGTCGTGTGCAGGATTTTGTTGCGCCAGGCGGATGGCGTTTGCTCGGCTGTTTGCTCGGCCATGGGCGCGTCTCCGTAGGTCATCATGAAGGAGATTTTGGCGTCGAGGCACTTTTCGTAGAACCGAAAGGCCTCCTCGCACTGCCCGTTGAAGGTTAGATAAGGATTCAGTTGCACGCCTTTGATCCTAGCTGAATCTAGGAAACCAATGCCGGTCGAGATGCATCTCCAAGATGAGCTCGATGGCCCGACTGGTCTATTATCTCCACGATGACCCCTCCACGTTCCGTCTGGAACTGGCGGGGGCGCTTTTGGCGGGGAACGCGGCGGAAGTGGAGCGAGTTTGGCGAACGGGCTCATCCACACTGGGGACGCGGGCTTTCGTGGTGGATATCGATAGCTTGACGTCGGTGGACGATTCCGGGCGTCGATTGTTGGGGCGTTGGAGGCAGTTGGGCGCTACTTTTATCGCGGAGTGCTCGGAGGCAAGGTTGATTGTGGAATCAATCGAGGAGTGCGCGGGGATCGAGCGCAAGGCTGCGGGGTATTAACTGGTTACTTGAGCGAGGCCAACCGTAACCCCGGAAGGTCCGCAAGATCGGATGTGTTGATCGTCCACAATTCGGCCTGACGGCCGATTGCGTAGGCGGCGATTGCGAGATCGATCTCGCGCCCACGCGGACGGCGAGCGGACTTGTAGAGTTTGGCACTAAGAGCGGCTTCCGCAAACCCGAATGGAATAGCCGAATCAGCCGGGAACAAAGCTTCTTGGGCGGCCAACTCTTGCGGCAAACGAGGGCCGCGGAGCCACTCGTATAGGACCAACGAGGGGAGCAGGATGCGTTCTCCGCGCTCGATTTGATTCCGTAATGCCCCAGCCAACCTACGGGGTCCTGTGAGACTGTCAATCAGGACCGAAGTATCCAAGACAATCAAGCGTTCCTCCGGCCGGCCAAGGACTTTCTGCCACCCGCCTTGCGGGCGCGGCGCAGAGCGCTCAATTCGTTTTCAACACTACGCAGACTGCGTGCGGGAATGCGAGGGATGACTTCATCGAAGGTTCGTAGCAGCCGTAGCCGCTCACGCTCGCTCAGGTGGCCGATCCGATCGTGAAACTCCTGGATCGCCTCGCGGACTACCTCACTCTTAGGTAAAGAAAGGCGAATGGCTGCGTCCTGGAGGCGCGCGATGGTGGTCTGATCCAAAGTAAACGTGACTTTGGTGCTTGCCATATAAATACCATACTACCATACCAGGCTGCAGACTACGCTTGTACTATCATTACGATGTGCGGACGCGGGTTCTCTCCATTTTCCTGTTGGGCTTCTCCTTGGCGCCGGCGCGGGCTCAGGTTGATCAAGGTTTGAACGCGCTTTCCGCGGTGCATCTGTTTCGCGAAGTGGCGATGTCCGCGGACGGGAGCATGGTGGCGTGGATCGAAACGATTCCGGCTAAGAATGGCACCGATTCCAGCCGGGCGGCCGTCTTGGTGAAAGATCTGCGGGATTCGGGCAGTGCTGCAAGAACGAGTATGAACGGCAGCGAATCCGCGCAGGGACTGGCGTGGTCGCGCGATGGCAGGCTGGCCTTCGTCGCGAATACGGACTCGGAAAAACAACTTCAGTTATACGTGGCGGAAAAGCCGGGCCGGGGAAAGCCCCGCAAGGTGACGGATGTGGAAGGATATCTGGCGGATCCGCACTGGTCGCCGGACGGGCGCAGCATAGCGATCCTGTGGATGGCGGGGGTAACGCATATTCCCGGTCCGACTGAAGCTACCGTTCCGGATTCTGGAGTGGTGGCGTCACAGATACATCTGCAACGGCTGGCGCTGGTGAATCCGGCGACTGGAGTTCCGCGCGTGATCTCGCCGGATGGAATGCACGTTTATGAATACGACTGGTCGCCTGACGGGAAAGAACTGGCGTACCTCGCGGCGCCGGGTCCGGGCGACGACAATTGGTATATTGCGGAGCTTTACGCCGTGGATGCGCAGTCCGGCGCGGTGCGGCACATTTTGAAGCCATCCATGCAGGTGGCGAACGTTCGATGGTCGCCGGATGGAAAAACGATTGCGTTCATCGGTGGGCTGATGAGCGACGAAGGTTCGACAGGCGGCGACATTTATGCGCTTCCGGCCGGCGGCGGGGCGGTGCAGGATCTGACTCCGGGGCGCAAATCGTCGCCGAACTGGTTCCGGTGGACGCCGTCGTCGAAGCAGATTCTGATGACCGAGGATATTTCCGCGAACATGGCGGTGTCCACTGTGGATTTGGCTTCGGGAAGCATCGAGACGGTTTGGAAGGGCGAGGACAGTATCATCTTTTCTGGCGATGGCAGTTCTAGCGCGATGATCCGATCTTCGTGGGATCGTCCGCCGGAGGTATGGGCGGGCCATACGGGTTCGTGGCAACAAATTACCCACTCGAACGATGGCCGGCACGCGGAGTGGGGCGCGGTAAAGAGCGTGGAATGGAAGAACGACGGGCTTTCCGTGCAGGGCTGGCTGATGTTTCCCCAATCGTACGATCCGGGGAAGCACTACCCGATGATTGTTGTGGTGCATGGCGGGCCGGCGGCTGACACGCGTCCGTCCTGGCCTCGGCCATCGCTGCCGGTCCAACTGCTCTCGGCGCAAGGTTACTTTCTGTTCTTCCCGAATCCGCGAGGCAGTTACGGGCAAGGCGAGGAATTCACGCGGGGCAATGTGCGGGATTTCGGGCACGGGGATTTGAGCGACATTTTAACTGGCGTGGATAGTGTGGTGAAGAATTATCCGGTGGATGACCGTCGGGTGGGAATCGCGGGTTGGAGCTACGGCGGCTACATGACCATGTGGGCCGTGACGCAGACCAATCGATTCCGGGCGGCATTCGCGGGCGCGGGCATCGCCAATCTGCAAAGCTATTATGGCGAAAACTCCATCGACCAGTGGATGCTGCCGTACTTCGGCGCGTCGGTCTATGATGATCCGGCGGTATACGCGCGAAGCTCCCCGATCACGTTCATCAAGAATGTGAAAACGCCGACGCTGATTGCGGTGGGCGAGCGCGACGGGGAGTGCCCGGTGCCACAATCTTACGAGTTCTGGCACGCGTTGAACACGCTGGGCGTCAAGACGGAGTTCGTGATTTATCCGGGCGAAGGGCACAGCTTTCGAGATCCGGAGCATCGGCGCGATCTCTTCCAGCGCGTTGTTAAGTGGTTCCAAGACAATATGCCTGCGCCAGAGGTAAAATAATCGGCACATTAAGGTGTGACGATGCCGGAATCTGGAACGTCGCCAAAGCTCGCTCTGGTAGAAGAGTTGCGGGACTACTACGAGCAGATTGAAAACATCCAGGAAGACGCGCAGGAGCTTACCGCACCGCTCGATGACACTCAGTTCAACTGGCGGCCGTCGGCGAAGCACTGGTCGATTTCCGAGTGTCTGGCGCATCTGAATGTCGTGGACAGGCTGGATTTGCCGCTGCTTGCTGAAGAGATCGAGCGCGGGCGTGGGGCTGGTGTGACGGGTTCAGGACCGTTCCGGTATGGTTTCATCGGCCGCTGGTTTGTTGGTTTCATGGATGCGCCGCCGAAGTTTAAACTTAGTGCGCCGGAACTCTACTTACTGCCAGCGGGACATCTCAAGGACAAGGTGGTCCAGGAGTTTCTGTCCATTCATGATCGGATGTTGGAGCTGGTGAAGAAAGCGAACGGATTGGATCTGGTGCGGATTAAGGTTCCGAGTCCGGTGGGGCCGTTCAAATTGAGTTTGGGGCAGCGGTTCGCGTTGCTGGCGGCGCATGATCGGAGGCATCTTTGGCAGGGCTGGCAGGTGCGGAAAAACCGGGGGTTTCCGATTTAATTGTTTTGGCCACGGATGGACACGGATAAACACGGATAAGACTAAAGCAGGTCGTCGCGGTTCTGTTGTTCTAGTTTTTTTACAAGGTCGCCGACTTCTTGGGCTCGGGAGCGGTCGGCGATTAGGAGAGCGTCGGGGGTGTCTACGATTATCAGATCCTTCACGCCTAGCAACGCCACGAGCTTGCGCTCGGCGTCTACGTAGTTGCCGGAGCTCGAATGCGCTAGGGCTTCGCCGCGGAAGACGTTGGCGTTGGCGTCGCGCGGGAGTAGTTCGTAGACCGCGTTCCAACTGCCGACGTCGCTCCAGCCAAAATCGGTGGTGGCAAATCCAACGACCTTGGGGGCCTTTTCGAGAACGGCGTAGTCGATGGAGACGTTTTCGCAGTTGGGGAAGGCATGCTTCAATTTCGTGGAGAATTGCCTGTTACCGAAAGCCGGCAAGCTGGCCAGAAGCGTTGCGGTTTTGGGCTGGAACTCGCGCAGGGCGTCCAACAGGACTGAGGTTTTCCAGAAGAACATGCCGGCGTTCCAGTAGAAGTTGCCGGATCGCACGTAGCGGGTGGCGGTTTTCAGATCGGGTTTCTCGCGAAACTGGCGCACCGGAAGTGGATCGCGGGAACCGGGCTTGATGCCTTTGGGAAACTCGATGTATCCGTAGCCGGTTTCGGGCCAGCGCGGCTGAATTCCCAGCACGACGATTTTTCCGGCGGACGCGGCTTTGAACGCGGGACGGACGAAGCTCAGATATTTGGCTGGCTTCGAGATCATGTGATCGGCTGGAAAGACGCCCATTACCGCGTTCGCATCGATGGATTGCAGGATATGCGCGGCGAGTCCAATGGCGGGAGCTGTGTTGCGTTGGGCCGGCTCGGCTAGAATCTGGGCCTTGGGCACTTCGGGCAATTGCCTGACGATCTCGGCGCGCAAGTGATCGTTGGTGAGAATCCAGATGCGTTCGGGGGGGAGAATTGGCTTCAGCCGATCGACGGTTTGTTGGATCAGAGATCGGTCGCCTCCGAAACACAGGACTTGTTTGGCGTGGCTGCGGCGGCTACGCGGCCAAAACCGCGTGCCTCGGCCTCCGGCCAGAATGAGGCCGTAGTAGTTGGAGGCGCGGCTCATCCGCCTAGCGGGTATCCGTGAATCAGCTTGAGCGTACGGTTCCAGCGGGTTTTAGTGAAGAAATGGAGTGACAGATCGACCAAATGGTGCAGGTTATAATCCTTCAGGTCTTCAGTGGGCGCATCGTAGGACCAGAAAACGAGTAGCGGTTTGCCCATGATGTTCTCGCGCGGCACCAGGCCCCAGTAGCGGCTGTCGAGCGAGTTGTCGCGGTTGTCGCCCATGGCGAAATAGTTTCCGGGCGGGACCACCAACTCGCCGTTCACGACATTGTCGTGCAACATCTGCTCGGCGCGGGCGCTCATCTTCGGATCGGCTGCGTAGTCGGGCTCGCCTACCGGAAAGTTGTCGCGGTAGAGCATGGAGTTGTCGAGGTGGATGACGTAAGGCTCGTCCACGGGCTGACCGTTGATGAAGACGCGCTTCAAGACCAATTTGATATGGTCGCCGGGAAGGCCGATCACGCGTTTCACGTAATCCACGCCGGTCAAGGTGGGATGGCGGAACACAATGATGTCGCCGCGCTTCACGTCCTCATAGGGCATGATGTACTTGCTCAAGGCGCCGCGAGGTGCGTAGGCCAACTTGTCGACGATGAGATGGTCGCCGGTGTAGAGGGTGTTGTGCATCGACGAAGTGGGAATCACGAATGGCTGCGCGATAGTGGAAGTACCGAACAGCAGGATCAGAATGGTGATGGCCCATTCGGCGGTAGAGCTGCGCTGAACAGGCGCAGTGTCCTGAGCGGGTTTAGTTGTCGCTATGGTAGCCATGGATCAGCCTGAAGGTTCGAGTCCAGCGTGTTTTGGTGAAAAAATGTTCGGCCAGATCGACAAAGTGGCGCCCCAGAGCGTTCACCGAAGAACTGGCGAGACTCTCCGTGCTGGCGTCATAGGACCAATAAATGATGAGCGGCTTCCCGATGATATTTTCGCGCGGAACAAAGCCCCAGTAGCGGCTATCGAGCGAGTTGTCGCGATTGTCGCCCATGGCGAAGAAAGACGCAGGAGGTACGATGACCTCACCGTTCACGACATTGTTCGCCAACATTTCTTTGGCGCGATCCATCAGCATGAGGTTGGGCTCGCTCGATGGAAAGTTATCGCGATAGGAGTCCGGATAAGGATTCTTGTGGTAGACGTAGGGCTCGGTCAGCTTGATACCGTTGCGATAGATTTGCTGATTGATTATTTTGAGGTGGTCGCCGGGGACTCCGATGACGCGTTTGACGAAGGTCTGGCTGATGTCCACCGGATAGCGGAAGACGATGATGTCGCCATGCTTCGGTTCCTCATACGGAAGGATGTACTTGCTCACTTTTCCGGAAGGCGCATAGGCGAGTTTATCTACCAGCAGGTGATCGCCGATCAGCAGCGTGTCTTCCATGGATCCAGTGGGGATGACGAAGGCCTGCACCAGCGTGGTGGTTCCGAACAACAGGAGCAGGATGGTGATGGCCCATTCGGCTATGGTTCCGCGCGGAGGGTCGGGCTTCAGGGCCACGTCGACGGCAGGGGCCGGATCTACCACCGCTGTCTTGCTACGATCCGATGAGGCTTTCATAAAACCGGTACTTTCAGTCTATCAGCACGAGGCCGACGCAGCCTAAAGACCTCGCCGAGCGAGATGTAGATGTTTACCAGGCCGAGGCCGCTCAAGGCGCCTCGAAAATAGGCGTTCTCCCAAATCGTGCGCACCCAGGGCGCAAGGCCGGCGATGGAGTTGTTGTTCCAATAATCCATCCAGGGAAAAATCAAAAGGAACACACCCACTTCAAAGCAGACAATGATGAACAGCAAGCTGGCCAGCTTGTGGAACCACGAGGTTTTGGGAGGTTCCACGGGCTCTTCGACGAAGGGCTGCCGGTCTACTGGCTGCATGCCGCCCTTTCCAGAAGGGAAGCGTCTTGATCGTTCGACCATTCGGGCGGAGGCTGTTCGGGCGGGAACAGTTCGCCCTGGCGCGGATAACCGGTCCAGAGTACGTGAGGCGAATGGTCACGCACTGGCCAGAAGCTGAAGCGGTGCAAGGAGGTGGGTCCGTGAGTCTCGAGCGCTTTCCAATGCCGGTCCGTGGTGTAACCCTTGTTGTTTCTCAAGCCATATTGCGGGAAGACCTGGTCCCATTGGCACATACACGCGTCCCTTTCCACCTTCGCTAGAATAGACGCGGCGGCGATGCATTGGGATAGGGCGTCGCCATGAATGAGTGGGCGCTGGGCGATGGGAAGGTCGACTGTGATGGCGTCTATCAGAAGATAATCCGGCGCGGGGCGGAGGCGTTCAACGGCTCGACGCATGGCCAAGCGCGAGGCCTGGTAGATGTTGATGTGATCGATCTCAAAAGCATCGGCGGCGGCGATAGCCCAGGCCACGGCGCGTTCGCGGATGCGTCGGGCGAGAATCTCGCGGCGATCCGAGGGAAGCTGCTTGCTATCGCGCAGGCCGCGTATGGGACGATCCGGCGAAAGGATGACGGCAGCCGCGAAAACCGGGCCGAACAGGGCGCCACGGCCGACTTCATCAACGCCGGCGATTCGCTCAAAACCCTGGGCCTGGGCCTCGCGCTCGTATTTGGCCTGGCATCTCATCAATGACGCGCTCTTACTTCGGTGAGAGCGCTCGGCACCTATTCGCGCTCGCGGAGGCGGGCGGCTTTGCCCTTCAACTCGCGAAGGTAGTAGAGTTTAGCGCGGCGCACACGGCCGGTACGCACCACGTCGATGTGATCGATGACGGGCGCGTGAAGCGGAAAAATGCGCTCTACACCTTGGCCAAAGCTGACCTTGCGAACGGTGATGGTTTCGCCCAAGCCGGAGTTCTTCCGGGCAATCACGGTTCCTTCGAAAGCCTGCAGGCGTTCTTTGTCACCTTCTTTGATCTTGACGTGCACGCGGATGGTGTCGCCGGGGCGAAACTCAGGCCCCGCGGGCTGCTTATGTTTGGCGACTATTTTGGTGAGGAGAGGGTTAGGCATGGTTACAATTCCTTGAATCATCTATTGTAGTAGATCCGGGCGGTTCCGTGCAGTCTTCTCTCGCGCCGATTGCAGGCGCCAGCGCCGAATCTCTTCATGGTTGCCGCTCAGAAGCACTTCGGGCGCCTTCCAGCCCCGGAAATCCGCGGGTCGCGTGTACTGCGGGCAATCCAGTAGTCCGGCATCGCTGAAGGATTCCTGGAGGGTGGAATCCTGATTGCCCAGAACGCCGGGCAGGAGCCGGGCCACACAATCTATCACGAGTGCCGCTGCGAGTTCGCCACCGCTCAGGACGAAATCGCCGATGGAAAGCTCCTCGTCAGCCAGATGCTCAGCCACGCGCTCATCCACGCCTTCGTAGCGGCCACAGATCAGGAACAGCTCGTCGAATTGGCTCAGCCGGCGGGCGGATTCTTGATCGAAGCGCTTACCTTGAGCCGAGAGTAGCACCAGACGTTGCTGGGGGGAACGCTCGGGCCAGATGCTTTCCACGGCCTCAAAAATCGGCGCGGGCTTTAGCAGCATGCCTTCGCCGCCGCCGAAGGGACGGTCGTCGACGGTGCGGTGACGGTCGTGCGTCCAGTTGCGGAGGTCGTGGATGTGGATCTGGATCAGGCCGGATTCCGCGGCATTGGCTACCACGCCGTGTTGGAAGGGGCCTTCAAAGAAGTCCGGGAAGATAGTGAGGATGCGGAAAATCATTTTTGGCCGCGGATGAACGCGGATGAACGCGAATTTTTAGTTTAAGCCACGGATGCACACGGATGAACACGGGTGTTTAGTTTAAATCTTCCAAGCCTTCTGGGAGGGTGACTTCGATTCTGCGGTGCTCCGGGTCGATTTTTGTGCAGATCGATTTGGCGAAGGGGATTAGCATTTCTTTCTGGTCTGGCGTTCTCACTTCGAGTAGCAGCGTACCGACGGTTTCCTGCCAGGCTTCTACTGTTCCTAGGAGGCGGCCGGTGGGATCGAATACTTCGCAGCCTAGCAGGTCCGTTTGGTAGTACTCGCCTTCGGGGACTGGGGCGCGCTGTTCGATCGGGATGGAGACATCGGCGCCTGTCAGGCGCTCGGCGTCTGAAATGGTATCCACGCCTTTGAACTTGAAGATGATGTGGTCGCCGTGCATCCAGGTGCGCTCCACTTCCATGGGAGCTTGATTCACCAGGACATTCTTCACGCGTTCCGGCTGATTGCTGAGCGGGATCGCAGCTAGCTCCCCCTTGTTTCCACGGGCTCTGAGAAGGCGGGCGATGGTGACGAGCTTCAGAATTATTCCAGGATTTCCAGCGTGAATCGCCGGTTCAGTTTCATTCCGGCGGCGCCCAGAAGCGTGCGAATGGACCGCGCGGTTCTCCCTTGCTTGCCGATGACCTTTCCCAAGTCGGTAGGGGCGACTCGTAACTCAAGCACCGTGACCTGCTCGCCTTGTACTTCTTTGACAACAACCTGGTCGGGCAAGTCCACTAGCGCTTTCGCGATGTCTTCGATAAGTTCCTTCATGTCCAGCTGCCTGTTAGTAGTTTACCTTGTGGGGCAAGAGGCAAGTCGGAGACTTGCCCTACTGGTCCTCCCGAGGTGTCTTGCCGGGCAGTCCAGCGGGATTTTCGTGCACTCGTTCGCGGAAGCGGCCTTTCAATCCGGTGGCGAGGGAAACGCTGTCCTCGCCGAACTTGTCGCGGATGTGATCCACCGCGGTGAGGGCTTTTCGCCAACGATTGGTTTTGTCTTCTACGAGGAGGTTAAGTTGGCCCTCGCCCGGTTCCAGGCCGGAAGCGTGGACGCCGAGCAGCCGGATCTTTGCCTTGGCTTTGCAATTTTCCCGGAACAGGGCGCGGATCTCGCGGAAGATTTCGGTATCGAGCTGGGTGGCGTGATCGAGCGAATGGGCGCGCGTGATGGTTGAGAAATCGGAGTAGCGGAGTTTGAGCTGGACTGTGCGGGCGTACAGCTGGTGCTCGCGGAGCCGTCGTCCCACCATTTCTGAAAGGCGCAGGAGGGTGGATTCCAGGGTTTCGATGTCCGCGGTGTCCTCGTTGAAGGTGGTCTCGTGGCTGATGGATTTCGGGTTACCATCCTCGCCGACTTCGCCATCGAACCATCCGCCGGCATCCAGGCCTCGCGACTTTCCGGCTAGCGCTAGTCCCCACTGGCCGAAATGCTGGCTCAGGAATCCGTCATCCAGTTTCGCAAGATCGCCGACTTTGCGGATGCCCCACGCTTGCAAATTCTTTTCCGTGACCTTGCCGACACCGGGGATTTTTCGAACGTCGAGCGGCGCCAGAAACCGCGCCTCTTCGGCCGGGAGCACCCATAGGATGCCGTTCGGCTTGGCTTGATCGGATGCGACTTTCGCGACCATGCGCGATGCGGCGATTCCGATGGAGCAGTTGAGAGCCGTCTCGCGCTTCACTTTGTCGTGCAATTGATGTGCGGCGGCGAGCGGCGGACCATGGAGGCGTTCGGTGCCGGTGATATCCATGTAGGCTTCGTCGACCGAGGCCATTTCCACTTGCGGCGAAAAGGTTTTCAAGATTGTGTAGATGCGGCGTGAGTAATCGCGGTATCGCTCGGGGTGACCGTCCACGAAGATGGCTTGGGGGCACAAGCGGTAGGCGGTGCGGAGCGGCATGGCGGAGTGGACGCCAAACTTGCGCGCGGCGTAGGAGGCGGCCGAGACGACGCCGCGTTGATTGGATTGGCCGCCGACCACGACCGGTTTGCCTTTGAGCGAGTCGTCGAAGAGTTCTTCGACGGAGACGAAGAAGGCGTCCATGTCGACGTGGAAGTAGGTGCGCATTTTATGCCGCCCCTGGATTGGAGCTTAATAGCGATCTCATCGCCTTTGCCGCTCTGTACTAGGATACTCTCCACTTCTCTCGTTCTAAGGGTTCGCGACATAAAAAATGGAAAGCATGTAGAACGTGCGAAAACCGAGCCACGACCGGCAGCGAGCGGGCTGCCCCGAACGCAGAACTAGAGCCAGAGAGGCACCGGCTCCCTCACGGTCGCGGTTCGGTTACGCCCTCGAAAGGTTCCACATTTATGGTATTCAGGACAGGCGTTTAGCTGCCAGGACGCGCGGCAGGCCGGCCAGATCTGCCTGGACGGTGATTTCGCTCCATCCGGGCCCGAGCATCGCGCGCACTGGATCTAGTGAATTGTAGCCGAGCTCGAGCAATAGCCAGCCTCCGGGACGGAGCACACGGCGGGCTTCTGGGATGAGACGTTCGTAGATCTCGAGGCCGGAGGGTCCGCCGAAGAGTGCGACTTCGGGTTCGTAATCGCGCACCTCGCGTTGGAGCGCTGGGTGGTCGGTCTTGGGAACGTAGGGAGGGTTTGAGGCTACCACGTCGAAGGTTGCATCCGCGAAACAGGAGATTAGGTCGGTGTCGATAAAAGTGACTGGCGCGTGAAGCCTTCGGGCATTTTCGTTCGCGATGCGGAGCGCTGCGGTTGAAATATCGGTGGCATAAACCTGTGCGCGGGATTCGAGGGCGATGATGATGGCGACGGCTCCTGAACCTGTTCCGACATCCAGCACTTTGTCGCCTGGGTGCAGGCGCGTGAGGGTCGCTTCGACTAAATGTTCGGTTTCGGGGCGCGGTATCAAGACATCCGGTGTGACGCGGAATTCGCGGCCGTAGAATTCTTGACGGCCTGTGATGTATTGGGTCGGCTTACCTTGCAGGCGCTGGTGTAGGTAGCGGCCGTAGTGGATCCAGGCTACTTCGGTTAGTTCTTCTTCGGGGTGGGCGTAGAGATATTGGCGTTCGCGGTTGAGAGCGTGGGCTAGCAGGACTTCGGCGGTTAGTCGGGGGACGGCGATGGAGTCTTCTTCGAATAATTTTGTGCCTTGAAGTAAGGCGGTTTGGATTGTCATCAAGCTCAAGGCGTTCACATGAGTGTGANNCAGGAGTGCGTGCGCCACGGTTACGCTGCCTCGCCTTGGTCCTTCAGTTTCTCGGCTTGATAATAATTGGTGAGGGCTGAGATGAGAGGATCCAGGCGGCCTTCCATGACCAAGTCGAGCTGATGCAGGGTCAAGCCGATGCGGTGATCGCTCACGCGGTTCTGCGGGAAATTGTA
>PMOK01000194.1 GCA_003162425.1 Bryobacterales bacterium
GCGAGCGATCCTTTGCGGCCGAGCACGTCCACGCGGACGGTCTCGAGCTCGTCGGGGTTCTTCGCAGCCTGAATGCGCGCCAGAGCGGTGGATTCGAGTTGTTTGATTTGGTCTTCGAGCACTACTTAGGAAGCTCCGTGCCCCTGGGCCGCGGATTCATCTAACAAGTTCACCATAGCTTGATGTCCTTTCGTGAGTGCCAGGTCGAGGGCGTTCTGATTATTGGATGCGCGCGCTTGAACATCCGCTCCATGCGAAATCAGCAGCCGGGCGATTTCCACATCGCCGTTCAATGCGGCCGAATGCAGCGCAGTGAATCCGCCTTCCTGGCGGGCGTTCACATCGGCGCCATGTTCCACCAGTGCGCGGACCACGTCCAGGTTTCGGCCTGCGGCGCCGGCGTGCAGCGGCATGTTGGTGGTACCGTTTCGCGCGCGCGCATTGACATCGGCACCGTGCGCAAGTAGAGCGTCCGCAACGGATGGCTGGGCGAAGAAAGCGGCTAAGTGGAGCGGCGTCCAACCGTCGTGGCTGTAGCTTGTTACCAGAGTTGGTTCAGCGTCGATCAGTTCCTTCACGCGGCTGCCAGCGCCCGCCATAGTGGCGGCGAAGAAGTCCAACTCGATGCCTAGTTCCAGTAACAGCACCGCGATGTCGTTACGGTGCGCGTACTTTGCCGTAACGAAGGCGCTATTGCCTTTTTCATCTTTGGCGGCGAGCAGAGTTGGGTCCGCCGCCAGCATGGCGTTCACTTTATCGCGGTCGCCGGCGCGGATGGCGTCGAAGAAGTCTTTACTCATTTAGATGATCTCTACTCATTGTCCCCTTACTGACGTGCGGGGCTACCATAATTACGCCTGTGGCTGGAATATCTGTTCGGCCTTGGATACTTCCCAATCCAGGTGGTTGATGTAGAACAACAGCACTGCCGCGGGATATGCGTCTTTGAATTTGTCGTACGTTTTTTGTTGCCAACCATCGGCAAGATACTTCGCGCCGTCGATGTCCTTGTTGAAAAAGCCGTCCTGATTGGGGATGCCGAGATCGTCGAGCACAGCCTTGATCATGTCGAGGTACGAAACCAAGATGGCCTGTGAAAGATCGGAGGCGAAGTCCTCGTCACCTTCGCCGAGACGCGCCCAGAAGCGTGGCTCCGCCTTACGGACGTTCTCGGAATTCAGCTTCGCCAGGTGCAGGCGGGCCTTCATTCGATCGTAAAGCTGGTAGGTCTTCAGCTTCCCGATGGAAATGCCGCGCAGCAGCGAAGTGAACGACTGCTCGCCCAGGCCAGTGAAGATTGCGGAAAGCTGCATAAAAAGCCAGCGTAGCATGGGTGCGACACAGAGTAGGAAGGGGAGAAAAATCAGTCGGCAGGCGAAGGCGCTTGCCCCACTTGGCGACCGTAGCGTTTCACCAGTGTTACGCCCGCGAAGATCACCAGCATCGCGAGTAGCTCACGGATGCCGATTTGTTCCCTGTAGAACAGCCAGCCGAGAAACACCGCGACCACCGGGTTGACGTAGTTATAAGTGCTCACTACCGATACCGGAAGTTTATCCAGCACGTAAAGATAGGCACTGTAGCCGATCACCGAGCCGAATGTCACCAGGTAAAGCACGGCCGCGATGCTGCGCGGGGTCCACTGTACCGGTTGCGTCTTGGTGAGAAACGCGGGTCCCAGAAAAACAAGGCCGGTGGCCAATTGCTGTACCGCGCCGCTGACTACTGGATGCGCTTTGGTAACGTGCCTACGCTGCAGGATGGAGCCAAAGGCCCACCCGCAACAACCGAATTGCAACACCAGGAAGCCCTTCAGCAAAGGGCCGGTCCAACCCTGCTGAATTGCATTTGGCGCAACCAGCAACGCGGTTCCCGCCAAGCCAACCAGCATTCCGAATAGCGTGGGTGCGTGCAGCCGGTCGCCGCCGGGAATAAGCGCCTCCATCCCGACCATCCAAAAGGGCGACGTGGTGATGAACAGCGCAGCGAGACCACTCGGAATCCACACTTCCGCGAACGCCAGGCAACCGTTCCCGATCCCGATGATAATCACGCCGTACAGGGCGGTGTAGAAAAGTTCCTTGCCCGAAGGCAGGTGCGCTTTCGCAAAGAACGCCACCAGCAAGAGCGCTGTGCCGGAAATGGTGTACCGCAAACCCACCAGCATCAGGGGCGGGAGCGATTCCAGCGCCATGCGGATGCCGAGATAAGTGGTGCCCCAGAAAAAGCAGACTGCGGCGAGCGCCAGATACGCTTTGAAATGGGGATGGCTACGCATTATTCAGGTTAACATTGAGAATTGATACTCACGCTCACCGTCAACCCCGCGATTGATCGCAATATCCTTGTGGACCGGCTGGTGTTTGAAGATCGCGCTTACATCCTTTCGCGGAATGAATCGGCCGGCGGTCGAGGGATCAATGCTTCGCGCGTCCTGCACTCCTTCGGAGCCAAGACAGTGGCGGTGGTAACCTCGGGCGGCGAGAACGGACACCGATTCGAGAAGTTGCTCGCCAAGTCTGGTTTTCCGGTGAAGGTTGTATGCATCAGTCACGACATTCGAATCAACTTCGCCATCACGGACCGGCAGGGGCTGACGGTGAAGTTGAACGAGCTGGGCCCTCCAATCTCGGCCGAAGAGTTGGCGAGCGTGGAAAAGGCAGTGGAGACGCGGCTCAAGACCGCATCCTGGCTGATGCTGTGCGGCAGCATACCGCCGGATGTCTCTACCGATTTTTACGCCAAGCTGATCCGCATCGCGCATGATCACAAAGTGAAGACCCTTCTGGACACCGACGGCGATGCGCTGGTCCACGGCGTGGAAGCTGGACCCACGGTGGTGATGCCGAACCAACCGGAAGCGGAGCGGCTATTGAACCGCGCGCTGATCACGCGCCAGCATTTCATGGACGCAGTTGCTCGCATCAAAGCTATGGGACCGGAGTCCGTACTTTTGTCCTTGGGCAGCCGGGGCGTGGTGGCATTGAACGATCATCATTTGTTGGAGGCGCTCCCGCCGCGCATCGATGCTCTTTCTCCCATTGGGGCCGGCGACGCGCTAGCGGCCGCCTTCGTGTGGGCTGCCACCAAGAAAAAGGATTTTCCGGATTGCGTGCGCTGGGCTGTTGCGGCGGGCACCGCATCCGCGCAGCTGCCAGGCATGGAGTTCGCGAGCCTGGAGCAGACTAAGGAAACGTATCGGAGCGTGGAAGTAAAGTTGGTGAGGTGATTGACGTAGCGCATGCACCCATGCGTGCCGCGTTCACACTTGTGTGAACGTCTGGATCTTTGGTGCGCACGGGTGTTCACAAGAGTGCGAACACGGCACGCAAGAGTGCGTGCGCTACGAGTCTGGGTCGGATTTCTCTTTGTCGGGTTTGGCTGGAGTGGTGAACAAAACCACGAACAGCAGAACCAAACAGAGTAATGTTCCAGCGGCGCCCATCACCAAATAGTCCGTCGCCTTGTGAGGACCCGGCATGACGTTCATCAGGATCCCCACCGTCGCGGCGAAGATCATCAGCATGCCGGCAGTGAGCGCAATGGTGCGATTCATCAGTCGTACTTCTCGAAGACGATCTGCTTGCGATCGAAGCCCAATGCCTTCAGGATGGCGCGCACATCGTCCACCATGGCTTTTAGACCGCAGATGTAAACATCCAGATCGCGACGATCGCCGATGGCTTCCAGCAGGTGCACTTGTACGTGACCTGTGCGACCAGTCCAGGATGGCTCCGCGCGGCTGAGGGTTGGCCAAAAATTGAAATTCGGATGACGGCGCGCCAGCTCTTCGAACTGGTCGCGATAATAGATACTGTTTTCGTGACGGACCCCGAAGAGCAGCGTCAACTGCGCGTCATGGGGATGGCTCAAATAGTCCGGCGCCATTGCGCGGAACGGTGCAATGCCCGTGCCGGTCGCGATAAACAATGCTTCTTTCGTAGGATTTCGAACCACGAAGAAGCCGAGTGGCGCGCTCATTTCCACCGAATCGCCAGGCTTCATCTGAAATAGAAAGGGCGAAAAAATCCCTTCTTGTACAAGGTTGAGACACAGCTCGAAGCGGTTCCCGTCGGGAAGCGAGGCAATGGAATAGGGTCGCGTCATCTTCTTGCCATTCAGCAATTCATTGAACGAAACGAACTGGCCGGCTTTGAAGTGCAGCCGCTCCACTTCCGGCACGCCGAACACGAAATGGCGCACCTGGGGAGCCAGTTCGTAAGATGAGATCAACGTCGCTTTCACGCGGGATGCCTCTCACCAGCCAGAGCGTGGCTGGCTCGATCGAGCAAGGCCTCGAGCAATGCAGGATGCCCGTCCAGCGGCGGCGTGACTTCCATTTGGATGTTTCCTCCAAAGGAGGTCGCGGCCTCTTCGACCAGGCGCGGCAGGTCGCGCTGCAGATGCGTTCCCAGTGTGAGGAAATACGGTATGACGATGATGTGCGACACGCCAGCCGCGCTGAGGCGCTGGACGGCGCCCGCGAGATCCGGCTGTCCCAGCTCCAAGAACGCCGGTTCCACAGTGTGCTCGCCAGACGCAGCCATCTGAGCCGCGACTTCCCTCACCGCTTGGTTGGCGGATTCAACCCGGGATCCGTGGGCGAACACGATGAAACCGGTCATACCTGTATCAATGACGGAGCAGTCGCGGGGCTCTCTTCCTTCATCGGAAAATGTCCGCGCATGTAATCGATGAAGGAACGCCCTTTGGGCCGGCCGTTCAGTTGATGCAGGCCGACGCGTTCCAAAAACACCAACACGCCCAGGATTTCCGCATCGCGGATGGCAGTGGCGCCTTTTTCGCTCAGTTCCTTGCGTAGCTCCTGGATCGCGTCCTGGATCTTCTGATGAATGGCGGCGGCCACCAGATTCGTGGGCCGCGACTCATAATATAAACCGCTTTGGAGCGTCCGATAGGTGCGGATCAGCGACTCCAGCGCCTCGCGAACGTCGGAATCCACCGCGCCCGCGGTCTCGAGCGCGCCCTCCAGAAGCTTTGCGCCCAGAAAAATCAGCAGCGGCTCATGTTCGCGCAGAAATTCTTCCGACACACGGACATCTTGGTTGGGAACCTGTTCCGGATTCACCGCCGGGAGCTTCTCGTGCAGACGCGCTTCCACCAGATACTGGCAGTCGAGCGGGCAATTCACGGTTACTTCGCGTTCGTTGCCGCAGCAAATGGAACAGATATCGCCGCCCACTCCCGGGCAATGACGGCGCGGCTTGCGTGTCTCGCAAATCTTGCATTTCATAACAACGCCTCTATCGTAACATCCCGTTTCTCGTTTCTCGTTTCTCGTTGGGGGCGTGGGCCGCGAACCAGGAACGAGGAGCTAGGAACCGGCGAACGCTTGTTGATACTGGCGCAGGAAGAAACCATCGGTCATTCCGGCAATGTAATCGCACACCACGCGATGCACCGGCGAAGCGTCCAGGGATTCCACGTAGTTGGGCGGGAGCTTCGCGGGATTCGCTACGTAGAATTCGAACAGCTCCGCCAGCATGCGTGAGGATCGCCGCCGCTCTTCCAGCATGAGCTCGGAATAATAAACCTCGTGATGCAAGAACTGCTTGAGTTCGCGATTGGTGGCTTCGGACGCGGGCGTGAAAGACGCTAGCCGCCGCGGATATTCGCGCACTTCGGCGGCGATGGCTACTCCGGCCTGGGCGGCCGCGTCCATGGTTCCCTGGATGAATCCGGAGACCAGCCAATCCACCAATCCGCGCACCACCTCCTGGAAGCGCTCGTGCTCGGACGCGCCCGGAAATTGGCCTTCCGCGTCCTCGTATCGCCGGTCGAATTCCGGTACCGCCTTGCGAATGCCGCTGGTTTCGAATAGGCCAGCGGAAAAGGCGTCGTCCAGATCCGCCGTGTTATAGGCGATTTCGTCCGCCAGATCGATCAACTGCGCTTCGAGCGGCGGACGCAACCCCGGCAGGTAATCATCCAGCGCCGGATTTTCGCCCTTTTCGAAATCGCGCGAATGCTTCACGATTCCTTCCCGGACTTCGAAAGTCAGGTTGAGCCCGCGGAAGCGCGCATAGCGGTGCTCGAACGACTCGACAATGCGGAGGGCGTGGAGATTGTGATTGAAGCGCTCGCCCACGCGGCGCATCTGCCGGTCCAGCTCTTCTTCGCCCGCGTGCGCAAAGGGAGGATGGCCGATGTCGTGACCGAGTGCCAGGGCCTCCGTCAGGTCTTCATCCAAACCTAAGACGGATGCGACGGTGCGGGCGATCTGGGACACCTCAATGGTGTGCGTCAGCCGGTTGCGGAAGTGATCGGAAATGCCGGCCGGGAAGACCTGCATTTTGTTTTCCAGCCTGCGAAAGGCACGGGAGTGGATAATGCGATCGCGATCCCGCTGGAATTCGCCGCGGTAGGAATGCGGAAGCTCGGGGTAGCGCCGGCCGCGGCTTTGGGCCACCGGAAATCGCAGGCCACCAATTGAAGACGCGATCAATTCTTTTGGGACATGTCGTCGAGCGCGTTGAGGGCGCCACGGCTGATGCTGCTGCGCGGATTGCCGCGCAATGGCTCCAGCATCTTGCGCGCACGCGCCGGATCCTTGGGCGCAACCAATCGCGCCAGAGCAATGGTGGCTGCTTCCTTGGAAACCAGCTCGGTTGGATGATCGATCACTGACTGAATCAGATTCTCGCCATCCTTCTGCTTGCCCTGGGCGGCGTAAATCTGCGCCAGCGACAATTTGGCCATGGAGCTGTAGGGCCCGCTCCCGGCATCCGCCACCACTTTGTAATGCTTGGCCGCCTCGTCTATGTTGCCTGCATCGGCCGCATGCGTCCCCAGGTAGAATTCGGCCAGCAGGCCTTCATCCGTTCCGGGGTACTTGGTGGCCAATTCGGTGAAGGCCTTGTCGAAGGCTTTATCCCGGTCAGCCATGGTTGGAAACGAAAGAGAGTTGTCGGCGGGATTTTGCCCGGTGTTGGCATTCATGATTTGCATGGCCGTTGCCAGCTTTTCCTGGCGAACGGTGCGCTGATAATTCCGGTACACGAAGCCACCGGCGACGAGTAACACTACAACTACTGCAGCACTGGCCCATCGCACCAGTTGCCGCCGGTGCTCGGAGACATATTCCACGCTGTGCTGCACTTCCAGCGCGAACTTGTCGGTCTTGAGTTCTTTTCGGGTAAGCCTATCCACTGAAAACCTCGTAGAAGGGAAAACTCAGAATAGCACACTGAGGGAGCCGGTGCGTTATTCCTCTCGCAACGTATCAGCCGGATTCAGACGAGCGATGCGGAGCGCCGGCAGCAGGCTGGCCAGAGCCGCTACCAGCAGCAGCCCGGCCGCTACGCTAATGTAGGTTCCCGGATCCGTGGTGCTGACACCCCACACCAGGTGCGCGAAAACCTTGGCTGACAATCCGGCCAGGAGGCATCCAACGGCTACGCCGGCCAGCGCCAGCATGACGCCGGGGAGGGTGGCTTCGCGGATGGCTTGCGAAATTGTTGCGCCCAGCGCCATGCGAATACCGAGCTCGCGTGTGCGCTCCACTACGGATTGCGACATCAGGCCATAGATACCGACGATGGCCAGCACCAGGGCGAGACCGGAGAGAGACGCCAACAGCGTCGCCTGGAACCGTTCCGACGATACTGATTCGCGGCGCAGATCGTCGAAGGTGCGAAATTTGGCAATGGGCAACAACGGATCGATGGTGGATGCCGCATTTTGAATCCCAGGAATCACGCTCGCCGGCGTGCCCGCCACGCGCACCACCCAGCTCGGATCAAACCAGACATGAACCAGCTTGAAAAACTCGCCCTCCACCTGCGTGGCGGGTACATAGACGTTGGGAACCGGCGCGAGCGGTCCAAAGTCGCCAAAACCGGAGCTTTGCTGCACGTCGCCAACCACGCCGACCACCTCGCGGATTTCCTTGTTCCCGAAATCGAGATGGCTGCCAACGGGATCCTGGCGCGAAAGATATTGCTTGGCAAACGCTTCGGTGACCAGAACAATCTGGGCGGCTTTCGGGCCGTCGCTTGCGCGAATCAGGCGTCCGCGCAACAGTGGGACTTTGAGTGTCTCCAAATAGCCCGGCGTCACATAGTCTAAATTTGTGATCTGCCAGTCGGTGTCGGCCTGTGGTCCGTCCACACGTTTCACTCCGGTATTCAATCCGCGTTGGTAAGGCAGCGTGAGGGCAGCGCCGGCCGATTCCACGCCTGGCAGGGCGCGAATCTTCGCCAATCCCGAATCGTACAACTGAGTGACGTGCGCGCCATCGGCATAGCGGGCATCCTGCAACGAGAAACTGGCTGTAATCATGCGCGCCGGTTCGAAGCCGGGACGCAATTGGTAAAGATGCGTGACCGTGCGGACCAGCAGCCCTGCGCCAATCAAAAGCATCACCGCGAGCGCGACTTCGCCCGACACCAGCAGTCTGCGGGACCAGCGCTTGCGCCGGCCGGACACGCCGCGTCCGCCGGCTTCGCTCAGCGCGTTACGAAGATCCACTGCACCGGCCTCGATGGCCGGAAAGATGCCGGCCAACAGGCTAACTAACAGCGAGAGGAGCAACGTGGCCGCTAATACGCGCGCGTCCAGATGCGCTGACTCCACCACTTGGTACTGATCCGCAGCCAGCTTCTTGAGTCCTTCCAGGCCCACATAACCCACCGCGAGGCCAGCCGCTCCACCGAGGACCGCGAGCACTAGCGTCTCCACCAGCAACTGCCGGATGATGGTGCGGCGTCCGCCACCTAGCGCCATGCGTGTGGCAATTTCGCGTGACCGAGCTGCTGCTTTGGCCAGCAAAAGGCTGGTGACGTTGGCGCAGCCGATGAGCAGCACCAAACCCACCGCACCCCAGAGAATGAGCAGCGGCTTCCGCAAGTCCTGGGTATCACCCTCCTGCAAGGTCATCAGATGGAGTCGAGCATACGAACCTTTCGGCACGTTGGTGAACAGCGGCGCTCCAATGGATTCCAGTTGGCCGTCGGCTTGCGCCCAGGTTGCGTCCGGCTTCAGGCGGCCGGCGACGGCGTAGTTGGTGCCCTGTCCCTCGGCGTTGGTGTTCGGTTGAAGCGGCGTCCAAAGATCGGCGGGTACGCTCGAATGGAAACTCTGAGGCATGACGCCGATGACGGTGTAAGGCTCACCCTTCAGCAGCAGCGTTTGCCCGACGGCGGAGGGGTCTTCATGAAAGACCTGTCGCCATAAGGAATGGCTCAGTATGGCTAGGGGTGGGCCGCCGGTGTGATCCTCCTGGCGCGTGAATTCGCGTCCGATTTGCGGCGCGATGCCCAGCACGCGGAAAAACCCCGCTCCTACCCGCTGCTGCTGCACGTGCTGGACGTGGCCAGAGGCGGAAAGATTTACGCCGGAAGCGCCATTGGAATAAACGGCGGCATCCAGAAACGTGGCATTGTCGCGGATCAGTTCCCAGGCCCGGCCGTTCTGCTCCACCTGATCGCCTTCCGCACGCTGCCCCTTGAAGTGGGTCACGATGCGGACCAGGCGGGCGGGCTCCGGAAACGGCAGCGGCCGAAGCAAAGTGGCGTCCACTACGCTGAAGATGGCTGTGTTGGCGCCGATGCATAGCGCCAGCGTGACGACGATGATGCCGGCAGCCGCGGGACTACGGCGCAGAATCCTGAGGGCATGTCGAAGATCCATCCAGAGATTCATGAGCACTCCTTTCGTGACCGATTCCTGAGACAGGCACCGACTCCCTGACGGTCGCGGTTCGGTAACGCTCTCTAAGCATGAGGCTTCTTTCCGAACCGCGAGCGTAAGCGACCGGTAAACACATTAAGACGAGGGGCCGGGCAGATTTGTTCGGTGGAAGATCGGGTAGAATAAACCTTGGTGCTTAAGACTATCATTTTGTCTGCCGGCTTAGTTGCCGTGACGTGCGCGGCGACCACCCCAAAAGTTCCCAAACAGAAAAGTCAGAAGGTCTCCGCTCATACCAGCAAGCCCAAATACAAAGCGCCCAAGTATAAGGCGGCGAAATCGAAAGCGCCGAAATACAAATCACCCAAGTACAAGGCTCCGAAGAAAAGCCGGCGCTCGTCCCAGATGGCGCCCACGCCCGATCGATACAAAGAGATCCAGCAGGCGCTGGTCAGCAAGGGATACCTGCACAGCGAGCCGAATGGAGAATGGGGCGCGGATTCCGCGGAGGCTCTGAAGCGCTTCCAGGCTGACCAGAACCTGACGCCGGACGGCAAACTGAATTCGCTCTCGTTGATTGCCATGGGCCTGGGTCCGAAACGGATGACCGCGCAGTCGCATGCACCAGCGCCGCCGGAATCGCCCAAGACGGATCTCCCGAGATGATCGTCGGCGTCCCTAAGGAAGTCAAAGATCACGAAACGCGAGTTGGTTTGGTTCCGAGCGGTGTGATGGCGCTGCGCGAAGCTGGCCATCGGGTTTTGGTTGAAACCAACGCCGGCGCCGGCAGTTCGCTTCCGGATCAGGATTATCATGAGGCAGGCGCGGAGATCCTCGCCGATGCCGCCGAAGTTTGGACGAAGGCGGACCTTATAGTAAAGGTCAAGGAGCCGCAGCCATCCGAGTATCCGCACTTCCGTTCGGGCCTGATCCTGTTTACATATCTGCACCTGGCGCCGCTGCCGGAGTTAACGCAGAAGTTAATGGAGACCAAGGTCAACTCCGTGGCTTACGAAACCATTCGCGAGGACGATGGGTCGCTTCCTCTGCTCACTCCGATGAGCGAGGTGGCCGGACGCATGGCCGTCCAAGTTGGCGCGCAGTATCTGGAAGCGCCCAACGGAGGACGAGGCGTGCTGTTGGGCGGCATTCCGGGAGTTGCGCCCGCGACCGTTCTCATTCTAGGCGGCGGAGTGGTGGGCCACAATTCGGCGAAGATGGCGGTGGGGCTGGGCGCACACGTCACGATCATCGACCGCGACCTGGAACGCCTGCGGGAGCTGGACGATATTTATAGCTCCCAAGTTATTACGCTGGCATCCAACAGCCTCACGATCCGCGATTCGCTGCGGAACGCGGATCTGGTGATCGGCGCGGTGTTGATTCCAGGCGCGTCGGCGCCGAAGCTGGTGCGTCGCGACATGCTGAAAGGGATGAAGAAAGGCGCGGTGATGGTGGATGTCGCCATCGACCAGGGCGGGTGCTTTGAAACCTCGCACGCCACCACGCACACGGATCCCGTGTACTTCGTCGACGGCGTTCTGCACTATTGCGTTTCGAACATGCCTGCGGCTGTTCCGCACACCTCGACATTCGGGCTGACCAATGCGACGTTTCCATACCTGGCGGAGTTGTGCTCGAAAGGTCTGGAGCGCGCCTGCAAAGAGAATCCCGCAATTCGCGAAGGCGTGAATACATATGGCGGACATATTACGTATCCCGGCGTCGCGGAGTCACAGGGATTGGGGTGGAAAGCTCTTTCGGCCGTGATGTAGGCGCGCCGGCCTTTGGTCACACTGAGTGGGTTCGTCCGCGATGCTGCCCCACCAGGATCTGCACCATGCGATGCGCGATCAGCTCGTGCAAGGTGAGCAGCTCGCGATTGGCAGCCGTGATGGCCTCGACATCCAGCGTATCCGCCGGCCCACCACCCGCCTTTAAAGCGTCTGTGGCTTCGCGGATAATCGGGTCCGAGATAACCTCGCCCGCCATTTCCCACAGCGTGATGAAGCGATCCACCGCAGTGGGAAAACTGACCGCGAAGACACCATGGTTGCTGGTGGTGCGGGGCGGCTTGAAATCCAGGTTGAACGGGCCGTGATATTTGTGGCTGCGCAGCAGCACCAGAACATTCAGCCAATCCAGCGGATTCACCAGCCCGATCGCGATGTCGACATCGTGCTTCAGCCGGTAGCCGTCGTTGATGTCGAAGTGGAACAGTTTTCCCGCGAGCAATGCCCGCGCCAGCGCAGCTCGGGGCGCGCCGCCCCACATCAGCTCGTGCAGGTATTCCGGATTCAAGCCCACCATTTCCGGATGCTTCAGCAACCCCGAGCCAATGAACGCGAGCATCGCGTCGCTGGTGGGCAGCAATATCTCAGCTTGCGGTTCGAACGGCTTTGCTTCGAGGCAATGTTTCAGCGTGGGGCGATTGTGCTTCTTCGCAAGCTCGATGTCTGCTTCGCACGCCGCATTTAATCCGTCGGCATACCAGCGCAAGGTCTCGGTCTCTTCCACTGCGCCTTGCGTGTAGTAGCCGAGCGAGCCCGGCCAGTAGACGGCGAACTTCGCTCCCAGCTCATGGCCAATCCGAACGGTGTTTGCTAGGCGCCACGCCGCATACTTACGGACTTCGGGCGCTTCGGCCGCCGGACCGGCCGCCCACACCGCGTGGAAGAACGTCTCGGTGGTCACCATGGAACACTCCAGGCCGTGCTCCTTCAGCGCGTTCTTAATCCGCTCCACGATCGTCGCCTGCTCATCTTTACCGAGCGACTCACTAGGAATCACGTCCGTGTCGTGCGTACACCAGTGGCCGATGCCGATCTTGCCGTATTCGCGGATGACGTCTTCAAAACCGATGGGCTGGCGCGTCGGCGCGTGGAATAGCGCTTGTCCCTGATAAGCGGCGGCCCATTGCGGTCCAGTGATGTAATATTTGCGGCGAGTGCCGGGCGAGTAAGCGCCCCCGCATGCATTCATCAGCCGCTCAATCAGGGCGCGTTGTTGGTCCGGTGGTACGGGTTTCATCGCTAACATCATAACGGTTATTCGGTTATTCGGTTCTTCCGTTCACCGGTTCTTCAGTTCTTCGGTTCGAGCTCCCGTGGAATGGGGGAGCCCACGAGCTGACGAACCGAATAACTGAATAACTGAATAACCGACCAACTGAGCCCAGCGAAGGTAGGAGCAATTCCGCTGCTACACTCGACGCATGCTGGTCTGCAGCGTCCGCGACTGTGGCATGCCTCTGGTGCGTGAGCAGCGGCGGCTCGTCTGCGCACGCGGCCATTCGTTCGATGTCGCGCGGAGCGGATACATCAATCTGCTCCAGCCGCAGGATCGGCGTTCCAAGCAGCCCGGCGACACCGCGGCAGCCGTCCGGGCGCGGCGCCGGTTGCACGATCGCGGTGTGACGGAGCCGTTGCTGCGCGGAATTGCGGAGCTTGTGGCCGCTCGTCCGAGCGACATTGTTCTGGATGCCGGTTGCGGCGACGGATTCTATCTCGGAAGCCTCGCCCGCGAGACGGGATTCGAGGCGCATGGCATCGACATCTCAACTCCCGCCATCGATGCCGCGGCCCGGCGCTATCCCGGATGTGAGTGGATCGCTACTAATGCCGATCGCTTCGTGCCGTACGCAGACCATTCGTTTTCAATTGTCCTTTCTATCACGGCGCGGATGAATGCGCCTGAATTCCAGCGAGTTCTGCGCCCGGATGGAAAACTGCTGGTGGCCGTTCCTGCGCCTGACGATCTCATCGAGCTGCGCGGCGCCGGCCGGGACCGCGCGGTCAGAACCGTGGAGACATTCGCGTCGAACCACTTCGTGTTGGCCGACCGCCGCCGCGTCACCACTGCGGCCGATCTTGATGCCGAGTCCGTCCACGATCTGCTGCTCTCCATTTACCGCCCCATGCGAAAGCAGCCGGCCGGAGCGATGCGAGTGACTTTCAGTTTGGATCTATTGCTGTTTCGAGCCGCGTGATGAGAACAAGGCACCGACTCCCTCACGGTCGCGGTTCGGTTAACACGCATGCTCTACCGAACCACGAGCGTAAGCGACCGGCTGTAGTTAGTTTGTCGAAGCATGGCGAGTGACGCGCCGTATTGCCGCCCAACGCTATTTAGAATATTCACGTTTGCCATTGTTTTTCTCGAACTGCCAAGCTGTCTCGACGATCTCTACCAGCTCCGCGTACCCTGGCTTCCACCCCAGCCCGCGTTGCAATTTGTCGGAATTCGCCACCAGCACCGCCGGATCGCCCGCGCGCCGCGGTCCCATCTCGTAGGGAACCGTCCGCCCGGTCACTTCCTCGACGGCTCGCAAGACTTGCAGCACCGAATGCCCCAGTCCCGTCCCTACGTTGAAGGCATCCGAAGCGCCGCCCCCTAACAGCTTTTCGAGAGCCAACAAATGCGCTTCGGCCAAATCCGCCACGTGAACGTAATCCCGGATGCAGGTACCGTCCGGCGTATCGTAATCGTCGCCGAAGATGGTGATTGGATTCCCCGTGACCACAGCCTTCAGCAGCAGCGGAATCAGGTGCGTTTCGGGTTCGTGCTCTTCACCCAATCCCGATTCCGGATCGGAGCCGCAGGCGTTGAAATATCGAAGGGCGATGCTGCGCAACCCGCTGTAACGATCGAGCGATCGGAGAACATTTTCCACCATCAACTTGGTTTCGCCGTAAGGGCTCACCGGCGCAAACGGGGCATCCTCTGGGATCGACGGCAACTCCTGCGTTCCATACACGGCCGCGCTTGACGAAAACACCAGGCGTTTCACTTGGGCTTTCGCCATCGCGTTCAGTAAGGATAACGTCCCACCGACGTTGTTCGAGAAATACAATTCCGGCTTCGCAACAGATTCTCCCACGGACAGGTAAGCAGCGAAATGGACCACGGCGTCCACGTGCTCCACGGACAGCAGATCCACCAGCGCAGGCGTATCCGCGATGTTCAACTTCTTAAACGGAAGGCTACCGATGTTGTGTTGGTGTCCGCGTGACAAATCGTCCACCACAACCACGCCATAACCGCGCCGCGCCAAAAGATGCGCCGTGATTGACCCGATGTACCCCGCCCCACCCGTAACCAGAACCTTCGGCATGCGTACTTAGTGTACGGCCAGGTCGCAGTGTACTGCTATCCGTAGAATTCCGGCACGAAGGTTTGATCCGTCATAGGCGGGCGAACGTACTTCCTCCGGTCGAGCGGGGGAAGCTTCATGGGATCAGGAGTCAGGTCTTCATAGGGGACCGTAGACAGCAGATGGCGGATGACGTTCAGCCTGGCACTCTTCTTGTTATCGGCGTTCACGACATACCAGGGTATTTGTTTGATGTCGGTGTGAGCGAACATTTCGTCCTTGGCCCGGGAGTACTCCACCCATTGCCGGCGGGACTCCAGGTCCATGGGACTCAGTTTCCAGCGCTTGGTGGGATCCTTGATCCGCTGTTGAAAACGGCGCTCTTGCTCCTCATCGCTCACCGAAAACCAATACTTGTTGAGGATGATTCCGGCACGCGCTAGCATGCGTTCAAACTGGGGGCAACTGTGCAGGAACTCGAAGTACTCGGCTTCGGTACAGAAGCCCATCACTCGCTCGACACCGGCGCGATTGTACCAACTGCGGTCGAAGAGCACGATCTCTCCAGCGGCGGGCAGGTGGGCCACGTAACGCTGGAAGTACCACTGTGTTTTTTCGCGCTCCGTGGGTGCGGTGAGGGCCACCACCCGGCACACGCGGGGGTTCAGACTCTCGGTGATTCGCTTGATGGTGCCACCTTTGCCGGCGGCATCGCGTCCCTCGAAGAGGGCCACGACTCGCAATCCCCGGTTGCGCACCCATTCCTGGAATTTCACCAGCTCCACTTGAAGACGGCGCAACTCCTTGTCATAGTCGCAATCGACTCCGAGCCGCAGCTTTTCCTGTGGAGCTAGTTCAGCCGGAATATGGTGGGAGGTTGAATCGAGCAGTGCTAAGAGCCCACCGCTTTCCTTCAAAATGTGTTTGTTGCTGTTGGAATGCTTCCCCATGGCGAACGCCCTTCGTTACAGCGGGTGTAGATACCGCTATGTATCCCTTCGACCCGATCATCGGAAGTCTTTATATCACCCGGCCTTTGGATGGCTGACCGGGGGCTCGGGCCGAGAACTCACCGAGCACCGGGCGGGTCCCTCGTTGTATACTGATGGGTGACTTCTACAACGTTTCGGGTCGCTTGCCCGGGCCGAGGAAATTCAAATGCCAAAACGCACATATCAACCGAACAACCGTAAACGGGCAAAGACGCACGGGTTCCTGGTACGCATGGCCACCAAGGACGGGCGCGCCGTGATCTCAAGGCGCCGCGCTAAGGGCCGCCACAAACTAACTGTCAGCGACGAGAGAGCCCTACGGTACGCCGAATAGCTTCGGTTTTCCGAAAAGCGCTCGTATTCTGCGAACTTCAGATTTCCGCAAAGCGTATAACAAAGGGACTCGGATTGCGAGCCCGTACTTTGCGGCGTTTTGCCTCCAGGTTCCGCGCGAGCCAGGCCAGGGACCGAGGCTGGGATTCACGGTTCCGCGAGCTTTCGGCAACGCGGTATTGCGGAATCGGGTGAAGAGGCGTATGCGAGAGGTGCTTCGGATTCGGTTCCAGGAAATCGCCCCCCAATGGGATATCGTGATCAACCCGCGACGCGCTGCTTTGAAGGCAACGCCGGAGGAGCTTCGACGGGAATTGGATCGATTGGTGACGCGATGCGGAAAGCAGTGATCGCCACTTTGCGTTTCTATAAGCGCTTCCTTTCGCCGTTCCTGCCGTCGGCCTGCCGCTACCATCCGACGTGTTCTGAATATATGCTCGAAGCGGTTTCCAAATACGGCGTGCCGCGCGGCGTCTCCATGGGCCTTAGGCGCTTGTTGCGTTGCCATCCCTTCCGGCAGGGTGGCTTCGACCCGGTTCGTTAGAAGGCTTCCACTCGAATGGCCGACATAGAAAACATTCCTATCAAACCCGGCGACCCCATCCAACCCGGCGGCAAGCCCGGCAAGAAAAAAGAATTGTCCATGGAGATGCGGCTCCTGTTGGCGTTCCTGCTGATGGGCCTGGTGCTGTTCCTCACTCCTTATATCTACAAAGCGCCGCCGCCTCCGAAGAAACCGGTCACGCCTCCGATTGCCTCGCAGGTGGCCGTAGAGAAAAAGCCCGCTCCCGCTGCGGCGTCCCAAGCTGCACCGGCTGAGCCTGTACCCGGCCAGATTCAATCGTCCGCTGAGCAGGAATTCATTATCGACACCCAGTTCTACCGCATCCGCTTCACTAATCACGGCGCCGCGGTCACCAGTTGGGTACTTAAGAAATACCTGGATCACGCCGGCAAGCCGCTCGAGTTGGTGAATGAGGTTGCCCTCGGAAAAGTTCCGCCTCCGTTTTCACTCTCACTCAAGGACCAGCAGGCTGCCGGGGCGCTGAACTCAGGACTCTACTCCGCTAAACCCACCGAAGATGGACTCGGCATCGAATACGAATTCTCCAACGGCAAGAACTACGCCAGAAAATCGTTCCGTTTCTCGAAAAACAGCTACCTGTCTCAAATCACTACCGAGGTCAAGCAGAACGGCGTTCCCACGCAGCACCTGATCGAGTGGCGCGGCGGGTTCGGCGATGCCACTGTTTTGAATCGGGTGGGCGAACAACATGCCGTTCATTACGATCTCTCCCAGGGCAAGTTGATCGTGAAAGACGCCAAGGCGGCCAAGGACGGCCCGGTGGACTTCGCCGGTAATTATTCTTTCGCAGGACTGGACGATCGCTTCTTCGCGTTCGTACTGCTGCCGCAGGACAACACCTCAACTCAGGTGGAAGTGGTGAAGGACGATGTCCCCGCCGCTCCTGGCGGCAAGGACGAACAGCGCGTCGGCGTACTGCTGGGTGGTGACTCCTTGAACCGGTTCGCCATGTTCGTGGGACCCAAGGACGTGGATCTGCTGCGCAATGTAGATCCCAAGCTCCAGCAGCTCATTGACTGGGGCTGGTTCGGAATCATCGCCAAGCCCATCTTCCTGGCGCTGCACTGGCTCAACGACAACTGGCTCCATAACTACGGCTGGTCGATTGTTGTCATCACCGTCATCATCAACCTGGTGCTGCTGCCGCTGCGATTCACCAGCATGAAATCGCAGAGGAAAATGCAGAAGCTGCAGCCGCAGATTGCAGCCATCAACGCCAAATACAAAGGTTTGAGCCTTCGCGATCCCAAGAAAGCGCAACAGAACGCCGAGATCATGGAGCTTTACAAGAAGGAAGGCGCCAATCCAATGAGCGGCTGCCTGCCCATGTTCGTCCAGATCCCGATTCTGTATGCCTTCTACAAAGTTCTGACCGTCACCATCGAGCTGCGCGGAGCCCATTGGTTGTGGGTGACCGATCTTTCGCAGCCCGAACAACTGGCCATCCACATTCTTCCCATCGTTATGGTCATCACCCAGTTCATCCAGCAGCAGATGACACCTAATCCAGGCGTCGATCCGAGCCAAGCCAAGATGATGAAGTTTATGCCGCTGATGTTCGGCTTCTTTTTCTACAGTATGTCCAGTGGCCTGGTGTTATACTGGTTGACCAGTAATTTAGTGGGAATCCTTCAACAGTGGCTGGTGAACCGGCACATGCCCATGCCACCGCCGCCCGAGGTGCCCAGGATCGCGGCGAAGAAGAAATCTAGGGGTTAAGAAACGTGGACGAAAAGAAGTACTCCGTCGATGCGACGGGGCCCAGCATCGAAGATTTTCTGGACATGGTATTCGACCATCTTGACTTCGACGTCGAATACGAGATTCTGGAGGGCCAGCACCTGCATCCTGATCTGGAAGATCCGGACTTGCTGGTGAAGTTCTCAGGACCGGACGTGGATCTACTGCTGGCCAATAAGGCTGAATTGATGCTGGCGGTGGAATTTCTCACCATGGAAGCGCTCCGCATGCCGCCAGAGCATCATTCGCGGCTGTGCTTCGACGCCAACGATTACCGTATGCTGCGGATCGAGGAGCTGCGCCTGAGCGCGGTTACCGCCGCTGAAAAAGTGAAGCAGACGCGCCGTCCATTTCACTTCAATCCGATGAATAGCCGCGAGCGGCGCATCATTCATCTCAGCCTTCGCAACGAAACCGACATCCGCAGTGAAAGCACGGGAACCGGGCCGTTCCGGCAGGTGGTGGTTTTGCCGATCGATATGCCGCTGCCCGAGCCGATCCGTCCGCCGCGCCCAATGCCGCCGCGCGACGATGGCCCGCGAGGGAGACGTCCGGGCGGAAGACCGGGTGGAAGACCCGGTGGTCCGCCGCGCCGGGGCGGCGGCGGCCGTCGCCCGTAGGGCAAGTCTCCGACTTGCCCATGCAAACGCGCGACACCATCGTCGCAATTTCCACCCCACCCGGACATTCCGGCATTGGAGTGGTTCGCCTATCTGGTGCGGATGCACGCGAAATCTCTTCCAAGATTCTGCACTTCCGGTCCGGCCACGAATGGAAACCCTGGACCGCCGCGCTGGCCGAACTTGTCGATGACCACGGACACGTTGTGGATCAGGTAGTGGCAACTTTTTTTGCGGCGCCGCGTTCCTACACCGCGGAGGATCTTGTGGAAATCTCGTGCCACGGCTCGCCTGTGGTTCTTCGATTCGCGATCGAACGGACGGTCCAGGCCGGCGCTCGTCTGGCTGAGCCGGGCGAGTTTACATTGCGGGCGTTTCTTAACGGAAGAATCGATCTGCCGCAAGCCGAAGCCGTCCGCGATCTGATCGACGCCACTACGTTGTACCAGGCCCGCGTGGCGGCGCGGCAAATGGAGGGCTCGGTCTCCCGGCGCATTCGCCCCACCAAGGAACAATTGCTGGAGTTGATCGCGCTGCTTGAAGCCGGCATCGATTTCGCTGAGGATGACATCAGCGTCGCGCCCGCTGAGGAAATCCTACGGCGCTTGCATCCCATTGAGCAGGCGCTTCGCGATCTGGCTGCCACTTTCGATTACGGCAAGCTGGTTCATTCCGGGATCACTCTAGCCATTGTTGGCCGGCCCAACGTTGGAAAGAGCAGTCTGTTCAACCGGCTTCTGGAACAGGACCGCGCCATCGTCACCGCTATTCCCGGCACCACGCGCGATCTGGTGTCGGAAGTAGCAGCCATCGATGGCATCCCCATCAAATTCGTCGACACGGCCGGCATTCGTCCTGGCCAGGATCTGGTGGAGACGCTAGGCATCGAGCGCAGTTATCAGGCTATGGCCGACGCGGATCTCACGCTGGTAGTGGTGGATTTTTCGGAACCGATTGAGCCGGGTGATATTGCCTTGATCGATCGCGCCAAGCAGCAAGGCCGGTACATTCTGGTGGGCAACAAATCCGATTTGCCGCGCGTGGCCGAAGTTTCCGAGGAATTTCTCACCGTTTCAGCCGTATCGGGCGAAGGGATCGATAGCCTGCGCGAGAGGATAGCACCTGCCGGCGCGCGCGAGCAGGATTTCGGATTCATAACCAGCATCCGCCATCAGAATTTGTTGCGTGAAAGTATCGAAGCGCTCGATCAAGCTCGAAAGGCCGTGGAATTCGGCATCCCGCACGAGATGCTCCTGCTGGATCTTTATGCGGCTCTCCGCCCGATCGACGCCATCACTGGGGCCACCACCGCCGACGATATCCTGAACCGCATTTTTTCCACGTTTTGTATCGGTAAATAAGCCGACTATTCGCCTCCCGAGCGCGTCTACCAACTGGAGATCCATTGCCCTGTTTCTGAATCTCATCGCGATGTGGGGCGGTCCCCCGAGACCGCGGCCGACGCCCACGTCGGCCTCTTCTCGTGTGATGGCAGAGCCGGACCGGGGGTCCGGCGCGGACGAGGGCGTCGGCCCCACTTTCTATCCTTCGATTCTGATTGCATTTTTTGGTTTGTGCATCCCGGCAGCCGCCCAGATCGCTATTGTCTCCGCGGCCAGCTATCGGCCGCTGGTGGCTCCGAACTCTTTGGCCTCCATATTCGGAAACAACCTTGCAAACTCCACCGCCACCGCGCAACTGGATGCGAACAAGCAGCTCCCTACTCAGTTGGCGGGCGTGACAGTCCAGATCAATGGGACAGCGGCGTCACTGCTCTACGTCTCGCCGGGCCAGATCAACTTCCTGGTGCCCCCGGGCACGGTGCTGGGCACCGCTCAGGTTTCGTTGCAGCCAACGCCCGGAGTCACGCCAATCCTAAGCACGATACAGGTCGGCATCGTGGCGCCTGGGCTGTTCTCGCAAGATGCCACCGGCACGGGACCTGGAGCGATTCTCAACGCTGTCACGTTTACCGGGCCGCCCTTCCTGGTTGAGACCCTCCAAAACCCGGGAACTGATAAGCGCACACGACTGGCGGTCTTTGCCACCGGCCTCAGATACGCCGGAAATCCCTCGCAGAATCCCGATCAGACTAACGTCGCCATTCAGGTGCAAGCGCGCGACAGCTCGGGCAATTCTTACGGCGTTGAGTACGCCGGCTCCGCTCCTGGATTCTTCGGATTGGATCAAATCAACCTGCTGCTTCCGGCCCAGGCCGACGGAGCGGGCGTCATCTCATTAGCGATCGCGGCGGGTGATGTACTTTCGAATACCGTGACATTCAACATGGGCAGTATTCCTGCCAGCGAACTGCATCTCTCCGCATTGACGCTCTCGCAGGATTCCATAATCGCCGGCAACACTGTCACCGGAACTGTCTCGCTGAACGCTGTGGCCAGATTCGGCGGCTATCCGGTATCTCTTGCAACCAACGGGCTCGATGTCTCGACGCCTCTCTCGGTACTTGTTCCGCAAGGACAGACATCGGCCACATTTACCGTGACCACCGGCTCCATTGCTAGTAACACGGTGACGGTAACGGCTTCCGGGGGTGGTTATTCCCAGAGCGCGGTTATCCAGATTTATCCCATAAACACGCCGCAGTTGACCGGCCTTTCGCTCGGCGTGGCATCTATCCAGGGTGGCCAGAGTGTAACAGGCACCTTGTCGCTCAGCGGTCCAGTGGGCCTAGCGGGAGGAACGGTGAATCTCGCCAGCAGCAATCCTAACGTTGTCCAGGTACCGGCCACGGTCGCGCTGTCGTTCGGACAATCCTCGGCATCCGTCAATATCTCGACCGTTGGCGTCACTTCCCAACAATCGGCCACCATCACGGCCACGTTTGCCAACTCCACGGCTTCGGCGACGTTGTTAGTCAACCCCGCTCTTACAATCACGCTGTCGCCCGCCGCGGTGGTGGGCGGCACGCCAGCGACCGGCACCGTCTCACTAGCCCAGGCTCCGGACACGGACGCCTCCGTGAGTTTAATCTCCAGTGATTCTAAGGCCGCATCTGTTCCGGCATCTGTGATCGTGCCTGCGGGTCAACTGTCGGCATTGTTTACGATCTCCACCAGCAACGTGACTGCCCCGGTTGCGATCGTCATCACGGCCTCTTATGCGGCCGCGTCCGCATCGAGCGCGCTCACAATTAATCCGGCGGGGCTTCCTACGCCAATCAGTCTCACGCTGAGTCCCTTGACCATTCAGGGAGGCAGCAATTCCACTGGAACAGTGACCATCTCCGCGCCCGCGCCCGCCGCCGGTTTGGTTGTGGATCTAACTAGCAACAATCCCTTCGCCGCCCAGATTCCCTCTTTCGTAGTGGTCTCCTCCGGCCAGACTGTAGCGACCTTCACCATCACCACGCCCACGTTGGCAGGTGCTCAAACAGCAACCATCACCGCCTCGGCCGGAGGAGTGTCTCAATCAGCGACTCTGACGGTACAATAGCGTTCAGTGGATAAACGAAGGATGTGCCCGAATTGCCGGGCGTTTGTGACGACCAGCGATAAGGTATGTCCGTATTGCGATGCCCAGCTTGGTCCGCGTGCTGTAGACCGGCGCGCTCCGGGCGAGATCCTGGGTGGCCTGATTCCGCAGGCGCGCTTCACCACCATCATGATCCTGCTAATCAACACCGGGCTGTTTCTGGCCCAGTCGCTGAATCCGCATTCGGGACTCACGGAGATGGGAGAGAGTCTTCCGGCTCCGATGATGGATGGACAATGGTGGCGCCTCATCACCGCCGGTTTCCTGCATGGCGGTATTATGCACATCCTGATGAACTCCTGGGTGCTGTTCGATTTGGGCGCGGAAGTGGAGCAGATTTACGGCACCAGCCGCCTGATCGTGTTTTACTTCGTGTCCACGATAACTGGCTTCTGGGCCAGCTCACATCTCGGCTTTCACGCTTCGGTCGGCGCTTCGGCCGGGATCTTTGGGCTGATCGGCGCGATGCTGGCATTCGGCGTCACCGACAAGTCGTCTCTGGGATCAGCGGTAAAAGCACTCTACATGCGCTGGGTGATCTACGGTTTGGTGCTCAGCTTTATTCCCGGCGTGGATTTTTGGGCGCACATCGGGGGACTCGCGGGCGGCTTTGTGGCAGGCTTCCTGGCCAGCACGCCCCGCGCGCGGTTGATGTGGAAAGAACCGTTGATGCGCGCTCTGGCCGGTGTCAGCCTGGCCGTGACAGCGCTCGCCTTTGGCATGCTCTACCTGGCCATTTCGCGATCAGGCGGCTAGCCGCCTGCCAATATTTCTGTCACAAGTCATTAACCTGTTCGCCGCCGTTCCAAAATCTTCACGAACGATCGCCCACGCAA
Organism: Bryobacterales bacterium; assembly: GCA_003162425.1. Lineage (GTDB taxonomy): Bacteria > Acidobacteriota > Terriglobia > Bryobacterales > Bryobacteraceae > Palsa-89. The sequence goes on from PMOK01000194.1 coordinate 23,343, forward strand.
TTCCTCTATGGTCAACCCTGTCGCACCGGCCTCCTGCTCCGTGAATGCTCCGCAGTTGATTCCCCGCAGGAAAAAATTCAGCAGTCCCTGGCCAGTGGCGGCATCGTCGAAAACGTCTCCCGCCATCGTCGCCCGCGCGGCTTGTTCCACAAAGTTTCGCAACCGCGCCGCCGCAGCCTCGAAGCTCTGCAAGAAGAATGCATAGACGGCCGCGTAACGAGTGGGCAATTGCCCGGGATGCAGATCCCAACCCTGGTAGTAGCCGTGCATCAGCGATCGCTGCACGTGCTCAAAGTGTAATCGCATGGCGCGCTGCACTACAACGCGGTTGTCGCGCGGTAATGGCAGGATGTTCGTAGCGCCATCCGATAGCGTCACGCCTCGGCCTACGCTCGACACCTGCATAACATGGCGAGCAAAATCACACGCTGGATGCGTCATGCTCTGATGCTCGGCCGTGATGTTGCAGCCAGCGGTGTAATCGTACACGCCGAAGTGCAATCCACGGCAGCGTCCTTCGGCTGCGTCCAGTAGTTTTGGAATGGCAAACTGGCCGGAAGCGTCAATGATGGATTGCGGCGTCTCGATCATCAACTCCAGCTTCACCGATCCAAATGGTTCAAGCTTGCGTACCAGTGCCGTGACTTCTTCCGCAACGGTGACTTTCGGAAGCGTGACCGCAAAGTTGGCCGGAACCTCGCCTGCTTCTGAAACAAGAGTGCTCAAGAAAAGTTCCAGTGTCCGAATGCTGCGCGCTCGCAATCCTTGAGTAAAAGGCTTGATGCGAATTCCGATGAACGGCGGAAAGCTGGGTTGATTCGCACCACGCGCGACTGCCCGCGCGGTGGACACGGCGTGTCCATCCTCCTCGGCGTCCGTCCGGAAGCCGTAGCCGTCCTCGAAGTCGATTCTGTAGTCCTCAACAGGTTCACGTTCGAGTTTGTCAATGACGCGTTGGTAAACCCACCGGACCAGTTCTTCGTCGCCCTGCCATCCGATAAAATCGGCGAATGTAGTTGGGTCTGGCGCGTAGGCTCGCATGGTCTCAAGCGCCATCGCACCGAGCGTCGAGGCTATCTCCGCCTTGAAGAGGTGCGCACCGCCATAAACCGTGTGGACGGGCTGGCGTTCAGATTCGACGGCCATTGGGTTCCACTGTAGCGCACGCACTCGTGCGTGCCGCGTTCACAATCTTGTGAACGCCGGGCTGTCGTTTCCAAACCGTGTTCACACGAGTGTATCTCAATGGGCTTGCAGCCCATCCAACGGAATGAAAACCTTCGACCAGCGAGTAGGGCGGACCCCCTGGTCC
>PMOK01000153.1 GCA_003162425.1 Bryobacterales bacterium
TCGGCTTCACCCGCGACGTGAATCAGGGAATCGTCGAGGCGCATCGCCACGGCATTCTCACCGCAACCACGCTGATGGCCACGGGCCGCGCCTTCGATGACGCCGTCAGGCTGGCCAAGGAAAATCCAAGGCTCGATATCGGCTGCCATCTGGTGCTGGTGGGAGAGGCGGGACTTCCCTCCAGCGTTCCCAAGCTGCTGCGCGCGATCGCGCTCCGGCAGATTCGCGTGTATGACGAACTGGCGGCGCAGGTTCGGCGAATCGTCGATGCGGGGCTAGCGCCGACGCATCTGGACACGCACAAGCACACGCACCTGATCCCGACGGTGCTGGATGCGGTCGCGCGGATTTCGGAAAAGTTCGGGATTCCGTGGGTGCGGCGCCCGTTCGATTTTCCGATGCAGGCGGGAGCTGCGGCTCGTCACGGTAAGACGGGGTGGACCAGGCGCGCGGTGAGCGGAGCGTTCGGAATCGTGCGCGGACGATTTGAGCGGGTGCTCGCGCGGCATGGGTGCAAGTCGACGGATCACTTCGCGGGGTTCAAGTTCACGGGAAAGTACGATGCCGGGGATCTGGCGGCGCTGATTCGTGCGCTGCCGGAGGGATCGACGGAGTTCATGTGCCATCCGGGGCGATGCGGGGAGGAGTTGCGATCGGCTCGAACGCGGTTGAAGGAGAGTCGCGAGGAGGAGTTGAGGGCGCTGGTTGCGAAGGATGTGCGAGAGGCGTTGGTGGAGGCGGGAGTGGAGCTGGTAAGTTATCGGGACTTGGGGGGGTAGCAGATGTTAGTCTCCATTTTTTCAATAGACTGCGGTCTGGCTCCCCGCAATATGTTCTTTACAACATATTAACTGCGTGACATACTATACGAGTGAGGTTGAATTCCATAAGGATTTCGATCCCGAATTCGACGCGCTGCCGGACGACGTGCAGAGCGAATTACGCGCTCATGCCCTGTTGCTGGAACAGTTTGGCCCGCCGCTCGGCAGGCCCGGGTCGACACGCTCAAGGGTTCGCGCCACGCGAATATGAAGGAGTTGCGCTTTGACGCGGCAGACGGTGTCTGGCGTGTCGCCTTCGCGTTCGACCCGAAACGCAACGCGGTCCTTCTGATCGCGGGAGACAAGTCGGGCGGCGGTGAGAAGAGATTTTATCGCCAGATCATAGCAAAGGCCGACGAAAGATTTGATGAGCACCTGTCACGAACGAAGAAGAAGGGGGCATAGCCATGCCAATCACGCTGAAGGACAAAATGAAGGGACTGAGCCCCGCTCAACGCAAGAAGGCCAAGGCCCGCGCCGCTGAGTTGATCTCCGAGGAAATGACCTTGTGCGAACTGCGGCACGCGCGCAAGCTTACCCAAGTAAAGATGGCTAAGACGCTCGGGGTCACCCAGGACAGTGTTTCGCGCCTCGAAAAGCGGAGCGACCTCTTGCTGTCCACGCTCCGAAAAACGGTCAAGGCCATGGGCGGGAATCTTTCGCTGGTTGCCAAGTTTCCCGACCGTGCGCCAGTGGTTCTGTCCGGCATTGCCGAACATGATCCGAGGCCAAAGCCGGCAAGACGGAGACGTTTCGCCTAAAGTTTTGCCCAGTTCTTGCGCTCGAAGTGGGAGCATCACGCCGCGACCTCTGGGGGATCTACGGGGATCGCTATCAGCTGCGCTCGATGATGCTGACTTCGCAACTGCGGTCTCGCGTTGGCACGAGCAGATCGGCGATCCCACGCTGGCCGACGGCATCCTCGACCGGTTCGTTCACAACGCCCACCGCATTGAGATGCGCGGAGATTCTATGCGCAATAGCCGCGGAGAACCGAGCACGTAGCTCGCATGCAATGGCAAGGACTAACTCTAGGTGACTCACGGCCCCCTCCTACAGATACAGCGACATCCTGACGATAATAGAGCGGCCTTACCGATTTTAGTCTTGGTAAGAACATCGTTTACAGAGCAATTGCTTCTCATGCGGCCACGAGTTCTGAAAATCGGTTTCTCAACAATGATGGCCATTAGCTTGCTGCCATGCATCCTTCGAGGAGGCGAATCATATTGGGCCGATAGTTATATCGACTTGAAGTTGCCTCCCGAGAGCCTGGCGTACTGCCATGTCGTTGGATTTCCTCAGGGCTGGAAAATCAAAACACCACACGAGTCCGGCGTGATGATCGATTATCGCTATTCGGATTTCGAGTTCCGGGTGGAAGGCCTTTTGGGAACTTCATTCCTGGTTGGAGTATTCAATCCTTCAGGCATATCAGGTCCTTATGATGCGACCAACAGGTACCGGGTAAATCTCTCCGATCCAACGGTACCAGTTCTTCCCGCAAGTGAACACGATTGGAACGCTGCTACCGTCCTACCTTTCGTAAGAAAGTCGCTTTTCACTTCGTGGGGCGGGCATCCGCCAGCTCGGGCGGCTTTTGGCGGCATTCAGTATGAATGGAGTGGAGAACGGTGGCGCCTTGAAAGTGATGCCACGCGGCTTTCGCCCGATGGGGCTTGGTTGGTTCTTCTGAGTGTGACGAAAACGAAGACCCACTTCCCGGGGCCTGAGTATACGGTCTTTTTCGATGTGTTTAATGCCGCTAACGGAAAGAAAAGGTTTACGATCCAGGGAACATACAATGGGATCGGCGATGAGCCGGAGGACACAGCCGGGAAAGCAGCCTGGCTGACCGAACGATACTTCATTATTCCGGTCGGCAGACTGAGAGACCGATGTGTAGTTTGTGAGTTTTTCACGAGTAACGAGCCAGGACAAAAGCCATGATCCCATCATGCTTCGATTCGGTGCGCTATTAAGCGCTCCGAACCACTGTGTGCAGGCCGGGAGAAGGTCTGCCACCCTTCCCCGCACCCCCTCCCACTAAGCGCCATTCCGTCTCAATGTCGGCTTCTCTGAAATCCCCAACTGTAATCCACTTTGCGCTTGCATCTTTTCACGGAAACAATCATACTAATCCCTATAGACTTATAATATATTTGAAAAGGGCTCGATTCGACGATGTCAGACTCCAGCGTTTCCCGTAGGCATTTCTTCTTCGGTTCCTTGCTCGCCGGGGCTATACCGACCGGTGGTTTCGGCAGCGTTCCCTCCCTGAAGTCGTTGGGATATAAGTCCTTTAACGAGAAGCTGAACATTGCCGCGGCCGGCGTGGGCGGCCGGGGCGCGCAGAATCTCGGCGGTTTGCTCTCGGAGAACATCGTTGCGCTGTGCGACGTCGATTCGCGGCAAGGTGGGCCCACCTTCAAGCGGTTTGAAAAGGCTCCGAACTACGTGGACTTCCGCCGGATGCTGGACAAAGAAGGCAAAAACATCGACGCAGTGGTCATTTCCACGGCCGACCATATGCATGCCACCGTGGCTCTTTGGTGCATGCAGCGCGGTAAGCACGTCTATGTCGAGAAACCACTGACTCGGACTCCGTGGGAAGCGCGCCTTCTGGCCGAAGCCGCAGTGAAGTACAAGGTCGCGACCCAGATGGGAAACCAGGGCTACTCGCACGAGGGGCATCGGACGGCTTGCGAGATTATCTGGTCGGGCGAGATTGGCAATGTCACGGAGGTGCATGCGAACACCAGCTCTCCGAACTGGCCGCAGGGAATCCAGGAGATTCCGAAAGAGGAGCCGGTTCCACCGGGCTTGGATTGGGATCTCTGGCTGGGTTGCGCTCCGATGCGTCCCTACACGTCCGGCGGCTGGGACAAGGATCACGTTCCGAACGGCTACACGGGTCCCTATAACGGAAGCAATTATGGTTTTTATGTTCCGCACGATTGGCGGGGGTTCTACGATTTTGGCACCGGCGCGCTGGGCGATGCCGCCATTCACGTGCTCGGTCCGGCCAATCAGGCGCTAGCGCTGGGCATGCCGATCGCCGTGGAATGTTTGCGGGCGGAACATCGCAGCAAGTTTTCTTTTCCACTGCACGCGCTGCTGCGGTTTGATTTTCCGGCGCGGGGAAATATGCCGCCGGTGTCAGTCTACTGGTCCGACGGGGCGCGCGACGGCAATCCAGAAAATTATTACCATCCCAAGGGATTAGAGAACGAAGTACTGCTGCCATCGGAGAACAATCTTGCGGCTAAGGGACGGTCCGATCTCGGATCGGGCAGCCGCCCCGCCAACCCGGCTCGACAGGCTGGACAGGGTAGAGACGCCACCGGCGCATCCGCTCTGGGCGGGACGCAATCACGCCGCGGCACTGGAGTGCTGCTGCAGGATGGGGCGATTTTCGTGGGCGACAAAGGTTATCTGGCAACGGTGGGCAGAGGCGAGGGCGTGCAACTTTTGCCCGCTTCCCGCTGGGAGGATTACAAACTCCCGCCGCCGATTCTGCCGCGTTCCCCAGGACATTACCGCGACTGGATCCGCGCGTGCAAAGGTGGCGAACCAGCCTGTTCGAATTTCAGCGTCGCCGCTCCGTACGCCGAATGGGTCACGCTGGGAGCAATCGCGTATCGGTTCGAAGGCAAGTTGGAGTATGACGCCAAGGCCAAGCGCTTTACGAATAATGCCGAGGCGAACCAGTACCTGAAGCCCGTATTCCGCAAGGGCTGGGAACTGAAACTGTAGCGGCGATTGGAAAAACGATGAACATCACACGGCGAGACCTGGGCAAGATTGCTCTGGCCTCACTCTCCTCAGGAAAGATATGGGCCAAGCCAAATTCGAAGTTCGCTGGCGTGGAAATCGGGATTATCATTTCGCCCACCAACTTCCGCGATATCCCGCTCGGCGCGGACCAGATCCTTAACAACCTGGTTCAGCTCGGTATCAGCGGAATCGAAATGCAGGACGTGCGAGTGGAGAGTTACGCTGGGGCGCCAGCCGCCGCCCGGCAAGCGGAAATCAAGCAGTGGCACATCGCGGCTTCCATGGACAAGTACCGGGCCCTTCACAAGCTGTACCGCGACGCCGGCGTCAATATCTATGCCTTCCGGCTCGCGACGCTGAACAACTCCATGACGGACCAAGAGCTCGCCTATTTTTTCAACACCGCTGAAGCTCTGGGCGCGCGTCAGATCACGACCGAGCTCCCGACCGACACGGCGTTAACGCAACGTGTCGGAGATTACGCCGCGAAGCGCAAGATCCGGATAGGTTACCACAACCACACCCAGGTCGACTTCAATAGTTGGGACACGGCCTTGTCCCAATCCAAGTACAACGGGATCAACTTCGATGTCGGCCATTTCGCTGCCGCCGTCAGCCAATCGCCTATCCCATTCATCCAGAAGTACCACGATCGAATCACGTGCCTGCATCTGAAGGATCGCAAGTTCAAAACCAACGGGGGACAAAATATGGTTTGGGGCCAAGGCGATACGCCGCTCAAAGAAATCCTGGTGCTGATGAAGAAAGAAAAGTACCGCTTCCCGGCCGGCATTGAGCTGGAATACCGTATCCCGGAAGGGTCCACCACGATGGCCGAGATTGCAAAGTGCCTGGAGTTTTGCAAGGAAGCGCTGGCGTAGGAAAGCGCAACGCCGCTTTTCAAATCTGCCAATGGATTAACGACACCAGGCTCGCAACTGCGATTCGCGAGTCTGACTCGAGAGCCCTGATGGTTGCGCGCGCGTCGGCGTGCTTGTCTCTCTCTGCAGTGAAGCGTCACTTTTTCTGCGAGGGTGCGGGCGCCGATCCCGTCGCCGGGTTGTAATGCGGATTGTCAGGGTTGTTGGGGACGTCGATCGGTTGCACAGCGGGCGCAGGCTTCGCGCTTTCGAGCCACGCTGTGTATGCCAGATCTCGCAGAAAACTCGCGCCGGAAGCCAGACGCGTACAAACCAATTTTCTCGCCTCGGCATCTGAGCGGTCTTTGAATGCCGCACGCAAGTCCAGGCGATAGACATCCTCGACAAATCCGCGGGCTTCGATCATATGATCAAGGATCGCAGTCCAGGGGTCATCCAAATGCCGTGGGGCTTTGTTCATGTAAGGCAACACGTCGGCTTCCGTGACCTGGATCAGATCGACGTAAGCCGACTCAAACCGTCCATGGATTTCCGGATCGCGCGTATAGCCTTTCGGATTCTCGCCTTCCCATCCATCGTGATGTCTGGAGTTGTGCAGAGGCATCGCGGCATCGGCGACGTAGTGCCCCAACCATCCCATGTAGAATGCGACATCGTTCGCCAGATAGGTTTCCACTTGGTCGCCGCCACGAAACAGAGGCGATATCGAGCCATACATGCCTGCGATGTCTCTATATCGCGACGTTCGGTCCTTTCCATCGGCCAGGCGATAGAGCCGCATTCCGGCCTTCATGCGCTCATATCCTTCCATCATTGAGTAGGCTTGCAGTCCGGTGTAGCGGATATTGAGAAGCTTGGCCTTCTCGGGGTTGGACTTGCTCACTCGAAGGTACTCGTCATAGACTCGCAGCGTAAACTCGGTCCGAGAGCGCGGGATCTCTTTCATGAAGTCGAAGGACTCGGTGTACCAGCCGTGATTCGGGTCCTCGGAGATTCGGAGATACGGCTCGCTGGGGCTCCGCCAAGTGTCGGGAATTGGGCCAAGATGACCGATGTATCCCTTGTAGGCTTTCAGGAACGCGGGACCATCGGCTCCAATCGCTTCTACCGCGGCCAGGTTCGCCACCGTATGCCCGCGGAAGCCCCAGGCATCGAGTTGCTGAAAATTGAGCAGCGGCAGGCTAATCACCGCCGCTATCTTGCGCAACCAACACATGGACGAAAGATGCATGAAGACACGCTAGCAGGGCATTATTAATTTCTGATGAACCAAACAGGCCGAAAGCTACCGGCGCACTCAAACGGCAAGCTTCGCCGGCGGTGCGGTTGAGCCCGGCACGGCGGTCAATAAATTCCTGTAACTCGTGGGCTGTCCGCGCGCGAATTTTAGCATCGAAATCCCACGCGTTCGCATGAGTGCGAACGCGGCAAACGCGAGTGTTCGCGCCACGCGCGTAGCGCATGCACTTTGCGTGCCGCGTCGCCACTCATGGCGACGCACGGCAGTAGTAAAGATTCAGAGCGGACAGCCCACTAGTCTTTTTCCATTATTGTCGTGACCGCCCCCGATCCGTAGACTGATGAGAGTTAGTTTCAGGGAGGTTTTTACAACTAATGCGAAAATTCGCCTTGCTACTCGTGTGTCTGTGCGTATTGGTGAGAGCTCAGGCCCCCATCGGGACACTGGAAGGGCAGATCACCGACCCAGCCGCGGCGCTGGTGTCGAACGCCGAAGTCAGCGTACACAACACACAAACAGGTCTCACGCGTACAATCCGTTCCTCGCGCCAGGGAGCGTTTCATTTTTCCGATTTGCCGGTCGGCTTGTATCTGCTCGAGGTGAAGGCCCAGGGATTCGCGCCGTACTCGGTTTCATCCATTCGCCTCGATATCGGCCAGGTTGTGACCTGGCCCGTGCAATTGCAGATCGCCGGCGAACACAGCGTGGTGAATGTCTCCGGAGAGGCTGTGATGGTGGACACCAGCCCGACCATCGGCAATGTGGTTTCCGAGAAACAGGTGGTGGACCTTCCCTTGAATGGACGCGACCTGACTCAACTCGGCTTGCTGCAGCCCGGAGTGGCTCCTATGACTTCAGGTCTTGCTGAAGCTGGCGGAATCGCGCGGAGCGGCCAAGCCTACGCGGTCAATGGGCAGCGCCCGGAATCGAATAATTATCTTCTGGATGGCGCCAGCAACGTGGACAGCGTGAATGGCGGATATGCGTTACGCACGCCAGTGGACGCCGTGAATGAATTCCGTATTCTTTCACTGAACGCGCCGGCCGAATATGGCGATACCAGCGGCGCGACAACATCAGTAGTTACTAAGTCGGGTGGCAATGCGTTTCATGGCGACATCTACGAGTTCCTGCGGAACGACGCCATGGACTCGCGCAATTTCTTCGCCGCCCAAACCGAACCGCTGCACCGCAATCAATATGGCGCCACATTGGGCGGACCCATCCGCAAGGAAAAGGATTTCTTCTTCCTCTACTTCGAAGGGCAGCGCGATTCCGAAGGCAAAACCCAGGCAGCTATTGTGCCCACCGCCGCGGAGCGTGCAGGCGATTTCTCAGGTCTCACCAATCCTGCCACTGGACAGCCCGTTCCCCTCATCAACGAGTTCACTGGCCAGCCCTTCCCGGGCAATAAGATTCCGGCGGCCCTGCAGAATCCGATCGCTCTCGCGGCAGAACAACTTTATCCACTGCCCAATATCGGCGCCAATGTATTTGAATCCACCCAACTCGGATCGACCAACTACAACCAGGGCGGCTTCCGGCTGGATCACTACTTCAGATCGAGCGACCAATTCTTCGTGCGGTACTCCACATCGTCTCTGCATCAGCTTGACCCGCTGCCCATCGGCGGAGCCGGCGTTCCCGGTTTTCCGGTTACCGACGGCATACGCACCAACTCCGCCACCACGACATGGGTCCACTTGATTTCGCCGCAAACCGTGCAAACCGTGCGCGGCTCTTTCTTCCGCAATGTGTTCCTGAATGGACAGGCGCAGAATCACACGCCCGGCAGCGCGCTTGGGTTCCAATACCAGCCCACGCTGGGGTTGAACGATGGTGTTCCGTATTTGATCGTGAGCGGTTACGCATCGCTCGGAAATCCGATTACTGGTCCGCAGAACACCTATCAGAACGACTACCAGGGATCTTACTCCGTGGCCATGACGCGTGGCCGTCACAACCTCAAGTTCGGCGCCGATATCACCCGCGAGCAGATCAACGCACTTTTCGGAATCGCTACGAATGGCTTCTTCGTGTTCGCCCCTTTTCCCGCCAGCGATTCCTTCGCCAGTTTCCTACTGGGGCAATCGGTGCAGTTCTTCCAGGGCGGCGGCCAGTTCGACCGCGGGCTTCGCAAGTGGGTCACGGCAGGGTACGCGCAGGATGAGTTCCGGATCACCCCGCGCCTGACTCTCAACCTCGGTCTGCGATACGAAGTTAACACGCCCTACACCGATATCCGGAATCGGATGAATGCATGGGAGCCGGGCCAGCAATCCAAGGTCTACCCGCAGGCACCCGAAGGGTTGCTGTTTCCCGGCGATCCTGGCGTGCCGGCCGGCATCGCCCCGGTGGACTATCACGAGTTCATGCCGCGCGTGGGCCTGGCCTGGGATCCTTTCGGTGGCAACAAAACCATCGTTCGCGCAGGCTACGGCATTTTCTATGATGGTTTTACCAACGGCACAGGAGGTCCGCTGCAGGGGGCTATCAGCGCGCTTCCGTGGACACAGGCGTACCAGTTGCCCGGTCCGGGATTCAACGTGGCCAATCCATATGGAACTTCCCCGACCCCATTTGGCGGCCAGAATTTTGTCGCGCCTGCCACGGTGCTTACTGTGCAATCGGGAGCGCTGCCGCCCTATTCGCAGAACTGGAATTTTTCCATCGAGCGCGCCATCGCCAAGGACTATCTGCTCGACGTTCGCTACGTAGGTAACAAGGGCACGCACCTGCCGCGCTTCATTGAAGCCAATCCCTCCATCTACGGGCCGGGTGTCAACGCGAACAACAACAATGAGATCCGTCAGTACACCACATGCAACGCCGCGGGCATCTGCAATTACGGATCGGTTGGATTGATCGCGGATGATTCCAGCTCCACTTACCACGCGCTGGAAATTGCTTTTTCGCGGCAGTACTCGCACGGTTTGAGCTTCCTGGCCTCCTACTGGTTCTCGAAGAGTCTGGATTATATCTCCACGCTGAACGTCGCAGGTTCGGCGCCTACGCTGGTGGCTGGCGAAAACGATCTGGCGCAAAACCCATTCGACTTGCGGGCCGAGCACGGGCCGTCGCTGTTCGATGCCAGAAGCCGGTTCGTGTTCAGCGGAACCTGGGCGCTGCCTAGATGGAGGGATGCACCGAAGGCCGCAGCCTTGATTACCAACGGTTGGCAGCTCAATACCATCACCAGCATTTCCAGCGGTACGCCGTTTACCGTCTACGACAGCGCCGATGTTTCCCTGCAGGGCAGCGCGCCCGAAATCTCCGGCTTCTATTCCAGCCGGCCGGATCTGATTTCCGATCCAAATTCGGGGCAGCCGCACACGCCGAACCAATGGGTGAGCCGTGCGCCCTTTCTACAACTGAATCCGCAAATACAGGCTGGCCAGTTCGGCAATGAGGGCCGCAATGTAGTGCGCGGCCCGGGGATCGCGGACGTCGATCTCTCGCTGTTCAAGTACTTCAACATTGACGAGAGCCGGCGTGTACAGTTCCGCGCCGAATGCTTCAATCTGCTAAACCATCCGAACTTCGGGCTGCCCGAAAACGACCTGGAGTCTCCTGCGTTCGGTCAGATCCTGCAGGCGGGTCCTCCGCGCCTGCTGCAACTAGCGCTCAAGTTCGTCTTTTAGGAATCTGCGAACGACATGGCCGCCGGTTTTGCAGTTAGGCTGGCGGCGTGACCAGGTGGTGGTGCAGTGGAAGTTCGAATGCGTAGTTCGGCAGGAAGACGAACATGTTTCTCAGACAGTTCTTCGCCGTCGCGGCGGTTCATGATCTGCAAAAGAAGTTGGAACGAACGCCTGCCTAATTCATTAGTGTCTTGAGCCACCGTTGTGAGACTGGGGCTAAAATACCTGTTCCAGATGTAATCGTCGAAACTGATCACGCTGACCTGATCCGGGATATTGACCTTCTTTTCATCCAAAGCCTGTATGAGCCCAAAGAGCAGCTTGCTATTGCTCACCATGATGGCCGTCGGAGGCGCCGCAAGGTTCAACAAGTCGCGGCCAGCCAGTATTCCATTCTCAATGGCGATGCCGTTGCACGACAGGTACTCTTCATGGATGGGAAGGTGCGATTCCTGCATCGCCTTGCGAAAACCCTCGAGACGATCCCGGTGTGGAGAAAGGCCGAGATGGCCCACCAGCATCGCGATTCGTTTGTGGCCCAGTTCGATCAGGTGCCTCGCTCCCGCATAGCCGGCCTGAATGTTGTCGGTGCTCACCGTTCCTTCGGCGGCTGAGGCGGGAATACGGTCCACGAACACCATGGGAAAGCGCCGGCGGAGCATCGTATCGTAAGCGGTCGAATTCGCACAGCAGGCCAGCAGAACCCCGTCGACCCGCCGTGAGAAAAGGGACGAAAGATGGTTGCGTTCCTCAGCAGCGTCTTCGCTCGAATCGCAGAGCAGGACCGAGTAACCGGTCTCGCGGGCAGCTTCTTCGATTCCTCGGACAACCTCCGGGTAGAATGCATTTGTGATGTCAGGAATAACCACGCCAATGACATTTGTGCGCCCGGTCTTGAGACTACGGGCGACCTCATCCGGATGATAGTCGAGGGCGGCCATGGCCGCTTCAACCCGAACCTTTCGTTCGGAACTAACGTTCGCGCTGGAATTGATGACGGCCGAAACGGTCGCAATGGAGACGCCAGCCAACCGGGCGACGTCGCGCATCGTGTGTTTTGTGCGTCCTTCCATACCGAAATGCTTCCCTACCATAGCACGCACTATCGAAACGTTTCAACTCTTTCGCTGCGCATGCTGTTATGCGAAATAGCTCGAATTTCGTAACGTTTCGCTCGACAAATTCATGTACCATGCTGTATCATCACTTTTTGAAACTTGCGCGCGTCAAGGCCTGAAAGGACCATCTCACAATGACGTTGAAACATTTCCTGATTGGTGCGTTTCTCGCGGCGGCCTGCCTTTTGGCGGTAGCGCAGGAGGCTCCTTACGGCCTCACGGCCGATCTCAGCAACCTATACAGGCTTTCAAACGCAAAGACTTTCTCCATTAGTCCGGAGAATCTGACTGGAGCGAAAGGCCACGGGGGAACGGCTTTGGAGGGAGGCGCGTCCAACGCGGCTCGCGACCTTGGACAGGGCTGGAAGGTGAATCCGTTTGTCGTCATCAAGCCCAAGCAGACGTTTGTGCTTGCGGACATCGACGGACAAGGAGCCATTCAGCATATTTGGATGACGCCCACCGGTACCTGGCGGTTCTCAATCCTGAGAATGTATTGGGACGACGAGAAGGATCCTTCCGTGGAAGTGCCCGTCGGAGACTTCTTCGCCATGGGGTGGGGAGTTTACTCCAGGCTGTCATCACTGGCGGTATGCGTCAATCCGGGCAGCGCATTCAACTCCTACTGGCCGATGCCCTTCCGCAAAAAGGCGAAGATCACTGTTGAGAACCTGGATGACAAGGCCATGGTGATCTACTATCAGATCGACTACACCCAGACGCAGGTTCCCAAGGACGCCGCGTACTTCCATGCGCAGTTCCGAAGGGTGAATCCGCTCCCTTACAAAGATGTCTACACCATCCTCGACAATGTCAAAGGGAAAGGGCAATATGTCGGCACCTATCTCGCCTACGGTGTTCACAACAACGGCTGGTGGGGCGAGGGAGAAATCAAGTTCTACATGGACGGCGACAAGGCGTTCCCGACGATCAACGGAACTGGGACGGAAGATTATTTCGGCGGATCGTATAATTTCGAGAATCAGGAAAAGAAGCAGTATGAGGAGTTCACTTCGCCTTATAGCGGCTTGATTCAGGTGATCAAGCCGGATGGTCTCTACAAAACGCAGCAACGATTTGGCCTGTATCGATGGCACATCGCAGATCCGGTCCGGTTTGACACCGATCTGCGCGTCACGATTCAAGCTCTGGGCTGGCGCGCCGGCGGCCGCTATCTTCCGTTGCAGGACGATATCTCATCGGTGGCCTTCTGGTATCAGACCGAGCCGCACGCCGCCTTTGCGCCGCTTCCTGACAAAGACCATTTGGAAGAGAATTGAGAAGAATGGGAGACACTGTGGGAGTCCAGCAAAAGCTATTACTAATTCTCTGTGGAGTTTTCGTGACAAGTACAAATGCGGCCGTGCATGTGGAGAAGACCAGCTATAAGGGGTGGAACAACTGCTACAAAGTTGCGAACGGAGATGTTGAGCTCATCGTAACGGGGGACGTTGGTCCTAGGATTATTCGATTCGGATTCATCGGCGGACAGAATCTGTTCAAGGAGTATCCAGAACAGCTTGGAAAAAGCGGGGAAGAAAAGTTTCAACTGCGCGGCGGCGACCGCGTTTGGAAAGCTCCGGAAGATCCGGTGGCTACTTGGGCTCCGGACAATGTTCCGGTAGAAATCCGAGTGACGCCGAATGGCCTGGTGGCTCGCGCGCCCATCGAACCGCTGACCGGTCTGCAAAAAGAAATTGAGATCGCTCTTGCCTCATCCGGGACCGAGGTGACGGTGTCCCATCGAATCACGAATCACTCCTTGTTCCCGTTGGAATTTGCTCCCTGGGTGTTAACAATGATGGCGCAGGGCGGAGTTGCTGTCACTGGATTTCCACCGCGCGGGCATCACCCGCAGAATCTGGAAGCAACCAATCCGCTGGTGATGTGGGCGTATACCAATCTCGCGGATCCGCGCTGGAAGTTCACACGGAAATACTTGACGCTGAGACAGGACCCGAATAACAACGATGCGCAAAAACTCGGGCTGTTCAATGTGGACACGTGGGCCGCTTACCTGTTGAATGGCGAAGCGTTCGTGAAACGGGCAACGGCGGATGCTTCGAAAACCTATCCCGATTTCGGCTGCTCATTTGAAACCTTCACCAATAACGAGTTTCTCGAGATGGAAACGCTTGGCCCGCTGACCAAAGTAGTTCCTGGAAAAACGGTGGAGCAGGTGGAGCATTGGGCCCTCTATCGCAACGTGAAGCCTGCGGGATTGACGGACGAAGAACTGACCCGTGTGCTGCTTCCACTCTTAGCGAAATGAACACCAGTAGCCAAGGCCTTTTTGTCGGCCGTGACGGAAAGAGCCTGCTCGTTACCTTCGTCCTGGTGAGCTCGCTGTTCCTGCTCTGGGGATTCTGCAACGGGATGATCGATGTGATGGACAAGCACTTCCAGGAGGAACTCTCGCTCAGCAAAGCGCAATCCGCGTGGGTGCAATTCGCACACTACCTGGGTTACTTCCTGATGTCGCTGCCGGCCGGGTGGCTGGCCATCAAGCTGGGATATAAGGGCGGGATTATTACGGGTTTGCTGCTGGTTGCGCTAGGAGGATTCTGGTTCATTCCAGCGACGAAAATCAATGGCATGGTGCACAGCGGACAAGTATCCTCCACCACCGCTTTCATCGCGTTCCTGGCCGGCGTTTGCATCATCGCCAGCGGGCTCACGTTTCTGGAGACCATCGCGAATCCGTACACAACGGTATTGGGCGATCAGCGATACGCAGCGACGCGGATCAATCTCGCCCAATCGTGTAACGGCATCGGCTGGATTCTTGGCCCGATCGCCGGCAGTCTGTTTTTTTATTCCAAGAATGTCCAGGGCGTGAGCACCGGCAACCAGACGCTGTACATTCCCTACGCCGCCGTCGGCGTGGTGGTGATTGTCCTCGCGGTGGTTTTCTACTTCGCCAATATCCCCGACATCAAGGCCGAGGATGATTATCACCTCGATGACGCTGTTCGGGGCGCAACGAAATCAATCTGGGCGCATCCGCATTTCGTCCTGGCTGTCGTCGCCCAGTTTCTATATGTCGCGGCGCAGGCTGGCATCTTCAGCTTCTTCATCAATTACATGACGGCCGAGGTTCCACCTATTCCCGCGGCGTGGCAGTCGGGTCTGGGCACACTTTCGACGCATGCCGGAATCCTGCAGGGCTGGCTTTTGGGATGGTTCGAAACAAGCAAGGCTGGAGTACTCGGGCTCAGCAACAAGGGCGCATCCAACTTGGCGTCGCTCGGCTTTGTGTGCTTTCTGGTGGGCCGGTTTTCTGGCGCCGCATTGCTGAGAAAATTCGTCGCTCACAAACTGCTGGGACTATACGGCGTGATGAATGTGATTGCGACGTTCCTGGTCTTCTGCAAACTCGGTTGGCTGTCAGTGGCAAGCGTTTTCTTGAGCTATTTCTTTATGTCGATCATGTTCCCAACCATCTTCGCGCTGGGAATATTTGGTCTGGGCGCGCAGGCGAAGAAGGCATCTTCATTCATCGTCATGGCGATTGTCGGTGGCGCTTTGCTGCCGAAACTGATGGGATATGTCGCCGATGAATTCGATATGTCGCGCGGCTTCATCGTGCCGATGGTTTGCTTCATCTTCGTCGCCTTTTACGGTTTCAATTGGCCGAAGTTCAGCAAAGCGGAGTCGCTGCACGGCGAGCAGGTTTCGCTCGGCAGCTAGGCCTGTGATCGCCTAGCTCACTTCTTTAACATTACTTCTGTCGATTTGATGACCACCTCGACGGTGTCACCCTTCTTGAGCTTCATTTCTTCCGCGCTCCGGCGCGTGATCACGCTTTCGATTGTGTTCTTGCCGACCTTGACCACGACATGGGCCATGATGTCGCCGAGGTTGATCCTTGTAATCCGACCTTTGAGTTGATTCCTTGCTGATAGAGCCATAAGCCAACGATACACCCATTGCCGGGTTCTAGTGGGCTGCCGGCGAAATACCTTTAGCATCGGATCCCATGCGTTCGCAGGAGTGCGAACGCGGCAAACACGAGTGTTCGCGCCACGCGCGTAGCGCACGCACTTTGCGTGCCGCGTCGCCACTCTCCGTTCCGTTCAGCTATGGTGGGCATCAGGCCGGTTGCGTTAGTGTCGTTGCGATTGCGGGTCCACTGGTAGTTGATGAAGAAAACTGGGCCGTTGCGAATCAAGTGGGGGATTTTGATGGGGCCGCCGAAGATCCACGAAAAAACGACCGCCGTGAAGCCGCAAACCCAAATCGCAAGCAGAACTGCTGATACCGGGCTTGCCGCCGAAGGGACAGCCAAGAGGGGCGCTGTTGCCGACGGCGCGAAGGGCTGGCTGATCTCTTCCATTGCGACAGGGAACGGCGATTGCGCGATGGAGGTGGCTGTCCGCCATTCAAATTGACTGCCCATGCTTACCAGCAATGCAAAGGGAATGAGGAACTTGACTGATGCCGCCAGCCAGAGGCCGTACCGAACCTGGGCACGTTGCTTTCTCAATGCCAGGCTCAAGAGCCCCGCCGCCGCCGCGAACAGAGTGGATTGCCACAGGTGGTTGGCTAGGGGTGTCAGGTTCGCCGGAATCATTTTGATTTGTCCTTTCTCGCTAGCTTCTTCAGAGCTTGTTCGGCTTCCTTGACGTCGTCAAGCGTAAGCTGGCCGGATTCGATGAGATGGGCCATCACTGGTTTGGTCCTGCCTCCAAAGAGTCCGAGCAATTCGTCTATCAACCTGCCTTGCGCTTCGCCGCGAGAAATGGCTGCCTCAAATATGTTGGCGTTGCTGATCCTCTTGACGCAGCGCACGGCTTTCTTGGACTCCAGCCGATAGACGGTGGTCTGCACGGTGGTGTAGGCCGGCCTGTGGGCCTCCGGAAATGCTTCCTGAACTTCGCGAATGGAGCAGGCGCCGCGGTTCCACAGGGTCTCCATGATTTGAAGTTCGAGCTTGGTTAATTTCGGCAGCGACATAGCATCCTAATGTCTTTGACGTTTAGTCTACTATACAGATAGTTGGACGGCAAGCCTTTTTTTGAGCGCGTGCTTCAAATCCCGTTCAGCAGTTGCCCCGGATTTAGCGGCCCGTGGAAAACGATATTGCGGGGAGCGGCTTGGTACGCAAGGGCTCCGAGATAGTTCGGCGCAGGGTCCAAGTGTTGGAGAGTCCATCCGGCAGCGGCGCTGACGTCGTCACCGATATGAACGAACCGCGCCGGAGCATCCCGGGACAACGTCACTTGGAATTGATCCAGTGGAAGGTACAGACCGTCGCCAATCGCTTTGATGTACGCTTCTTTCCGCGTCCAGCAGCGGAAGAACGCGTCTCTGGCCGATATCTTGTCGCCGATCGATAACAACTCCGCGGCTTCCGCCCTCGAGAAGTAATGCGAAGCAACCTGGGCAATTTCTGGAATGTCTCGCAACTCTTCGACATCGACGCCAATCTCAGAGTCAACCGTGAAGGCGTAGAGGGCCAAGCCACCCGAGTGCGCCATGTTGAAGCGGATCCGGGAGCCACCTTGGAGCATGGGCTTTCCCCTAGGGCCGAATTCAAATCCGACGTCTCGAGGCTGACACTGCAGCAAATGCGCCAGCAGCAGGCGTAGCGCTCCCTGTGAAAACTCATAGGATCGTGTCAAATAGTCGAAAACGAACCGATCCGCTCGCGCAACCTCGCTGGGCGAAAGTAAACATCTGTAAGCGTGGCTCACTTCCGCCGGAGCGTTCAGCCAAACGGCCCAGACGTGCACCTCGGTATGACCTGGAACAAGATCAATGTCGTTCATAACGTTGGAGGATGCCGTCCTCCGTAGTCTCAACCTTTCTTAGACGCTCAACATCCATTTTGTACTAGTAGTACTGAACCGCCAAAGCCATGAAAAATGCGCTTCGGCGACGAGAAACAATGCTAAGATTAATTGCCAATCAGACAATTCAAAAGGCAAGCCCCGAAGGCTGGTTCGGTTGAACTGTCGTTGTGCGAGCCATGGGAGAACAGGAGTGTTACTGCTGGTTGCCCGTGTAGTGTTCCGCACCGCATCGCTGTCGTTTGATCCACGCTCGCCCGCCTGCCAGTATTGCCATGGTAATACTCCGGCCTTCATTCACAGTACTGAAGATTCATTCAAGTTCGGCGTTGCGCATGCCATAATGAAAGGACAGATCGCCTTCAGTACCCTTTTGCGGCGGTTGAAGAATTTGGCATTGGCTTCCGAGGATTTAGTTTGGCGCGAGAATCTCGGCTTACGGGGACTCAGCGGCCTGCCGGTTCGGTTCGACCTGCCGGGTGATGAATTCGCGGCTTCCCGCCTCGCGCTGGTCCGAGAGTAACCCATGCCAAGCTCCAACACGAGCTCCGAAGCCCAGCGGCAACTGCTCGAAAGATTTCGGCGCGGCGAACTACAAGCCTCCAGCGACGCACTTGGGCCGCTGACTCCCCGGGCACCTGAGGCGCAGGTTCCGCTATCACCCGACCTGGAGCAACTTTGGCTTCATGACCGGTTGGCCGGCGGCGCTCCCGTCAATAACGAATCTGTCACGATTCACAAGCGGGGACCGCTGGACCCGGTTGTTCTCGAACGCTGCTTCAACGAGATTGCCCGCCGTCATGAGATCTGGCGATCTGCGTTCCCCATGATCGATGGGAAAGTCATTCAGCGAATCGATTCGAATGTTCAGGCGTCTCTGCCGTTCATCGACCTCAGTCACCTTCCCGTCGGGGAACGGGAAGCGGAAGCCATTCGAATCGCAACCGAAGATGCTTGCCGGCCCTTTGATCTCAACGTCGCGCCTCTATTTCGCGTGCTCCTGGTTCGATATTCTGAAGCTTACCACCGGATTTATCTCACCGTGCACCGTCTGATCTTCGATTGCGCGACGATAGATCATGTGCTGATTGGGGAGTTGGCCTCCCTGTACAACGCGTATTCTACCGGCCAGCCGTCTCCGCTTCCGGAACTCCATTTCCAGTACAGCGATTACGCCGCGTGGAAGCGGCGCCAGAGCGCCGGTGGCAGTCACCTTGCCCAAATGGAATACTGGCGCCAGATCCTTTCAGGGGATCTGCCTCCGTTAGAGCTCCCTACCGACCTGCCACGTCCCGCCACGTCTACCTGGCGTAGCGGAATGGAAATCTGCTCGATACCAGCGCAGTTGATCGAAGCGCTTAAGGAGTTGGGCAGAAGCGAGGGTGCGACGCTTTACATGACGCTTCTGGCCGCGTTCCAGGTTCTGCTCTTTCGTTATTCCGGAGGAGACGAAATCATCATAGGCGGCAAGACAAATACGCGCACCCGGCCCGAGTTTGAACCCCTGGTGGGCTCTTTTGTGAATACGATTGTTTTCCGAAGCCACATCGGAGGCGGACCGTCATTCCGTGAGTTCCTGGGACAAGTCAAAGGTACCGTCCTGGGCGCCCTGGCTCACAGTGAGATTCCGTTCGACGATGTCGTGCGCGAACTGGCGCCCAAGCGCGACTCCAACCGTTACCCCATTTTCCAAGTTCTGTTCTCGATGCGGGCGCCCTATGGGGATTTTCCGGAAGGTTGGAACGTCACCGACATGGAAGTCCACAGCGGTGCCTCCTGTTTCGACCTCTTCATTGAGTTCTTAGAGCACCCCCAGGGCTTGACGGGACGATTCGAGTACAGCACCGATCTTTTTGACCGTGCCACGATCCAACGCTTCCAGAAGAATTTTCAAGTGCTGTTGCAAGAGCTGGTCTCGAACCCGGACCAAGCTGTCTCCGAAGCACAGTTGCTCACCGCGGAGGAACGGCATACCCTGCTCGTGGACTGGAACAATACCAGCAAAAGCTTCCCCAGGCTTCTCATTCACGAGCTGTTCGAGGATCAGGTAGAGAGAAGCCCCGATCGCCCAGCGCTTGTTTTTCGCGGCCAGCAGTTAACGTATGCCGAACTGAATGCCCGCTCAAACAAGCTAGCGCGCCACCTTCGCCAACACGGGACGGCGAGTGGATCCCTGGTGGGCGTCTACCTGGAGCGGTCGTTCGAAATGGTGGTGGCGCTGGTCGCCATTTTGAAATCCGGCGCCGCCTATGTCCCCTACGATCCGGACCTTCCGTTGTCTCGCCTCAACACGATGATTGAGGATTCCCACCCCGTGTGTGTGATCACTCAGCAAAAGTTGAGTGGAAATTTGGCTGGGTACACTGGGGACACGCTCCTTCTCGATTCAGGCTGCGAAGTTATTGACGGTCAACCGGGATCGAATCTCCGGATACCGGTAGATCCACGGGACGCCATCTATGCCATTTACACTTCCGGGTCGACCGGTGTTCCCAACGCCGCGATAAATACCCACGAAGCGGTGGCGAACCGCATTCTGTGGATGCAGGATCAATACCCGCTCGGAACCAGCGATCGTATCCTGCAGAAGACTCCTTACAGCTTCGACGTGTCCGTTTGGGAGTTCTTCTGGCCCATTGTGACCGGCGCCACGCTGGTGATCGCCGAGCCGGACGGCCACAAGGATCCAGCTTATCTCGCGAACCTCATTAGCGCCGAGAGGATCACGACCATCCATTTCGTGCCTTCCATGCTGCGGGAATTTCTTGAGACGCCCAAACTGGCGAGTTGCTGCTCGCTAAAGCGGGTCTTCGCAAGCGGTGAAGCATTGCCGCCAGATCTGCGGCAAAAGTTTTATCGGTTGCTGAAGGCGGAGTTGCACAATCTGTACGGACCCACGGAAGCGGCCGTGGATGTGACCTATTGGGACTGTGCCAACCCAATGCCTTGCGCAACCGTGCCCATCGGGCGTCCCATCGCGAACGTCAAAGCGTACATACTAGACCGCCATCTGGCGCCGGTCCCAATCGGCGTCGCGGGCGAACTACACCTCGGAGGCGTCGCAATCGCTCGCGGATATCTGAACCGGCCTGAACTCACCGCCGCGCGGTTCATTCCGGATCCCTTTGATAAAAATCCAGAGGCGCGTCTTTACAAGACGGGGGATCGGGCGCGCTTTCTGGCGGACGGCAATATCGAATACCTGGGCCGGCTTGATAATCAGGTGAAGCTACGCGGCTTCCGTATTGAACTTGGGGACATTGAAGCAACTCTTCAGGAAAACAAGCAGGTCCGGTCTGCCGCCGTGATGTTAAGGGAAGACGACCGCGGCGGCCAACGGCTAGTAGCCTGCTTGGTCCTGAATGGATTGGAGTTGGACGCGGCTGCGTTGCGCGCGTTTCTGAAAGAGCGCATTCCTCATTACATGATTCCGGCAGCATTCATCGCCGTGAATTCAATTCCAAAGACCGCCAGCGGCAAACTGGACCGAAAGGCGTTGTCGGCCGCCGAGTTGGGGCCAACGACTCAACCCGAGTTCGTCCCGCCTAACGATGAGATCGAGCGGCGCTTGGCGAACTTGTGGCAGGAGGTGTTGGGAGTTTACCCCATCGGAGTCACGGACGACTATTTCGACCTGGGCGGCCACTCCTTGTTAGCCCTCCGGCTTTTCTCGGAGATCAAGTTCTGTTTCAATCTCGAGTTGCCACTGGCGACCCTGTTCTATGCGCCTACCGTGCGAACCATGGCGCGAATAATCGGTGACTCCGGATTTCACCAAGTGACATCGCCCGTCGTCCCTATTCAACCCAACGGCACGAAGCCGGCGATCTTCTGCATTGGTCCTGGGAACGGTGAGGTGATCCTGTTCCGGGCGTTGGCGCTCGAACTCGGACGAGACCAGCCGCTGTACGGACTGCAGCCGTTCAGCATGGTCGACCGCCTTTCCACGGTGGAAACGATCGCAGCCGGCTATATCGAACATCTTCGGGAACAGGGCGAGCGCCAGCCATTCTGTCTGCTCGGTTATTCCTTCGGCGGTATGGTGGCGCTGGAGATGGCTCAGCAGTTGCGGCGAGCTGGGGCGGAGCTACCCATCGTGGCGCTCATTGACACGACTTACGTGGCCGGCTGGAAAGCTCTCGAGCCATGGAAGGACCGAATCCGGCGTTACCGGTATCACTTGAATCAGATCGCACGTGGGCCAAGGGGCCTAGGTCATTTGGTGGACCGATTACGATCTAACTCTTTTCGGGTGATACACAAGATCTCCACTACCGTTGGACTCGGGGTACCGAAAATCGCGAGCGATATTGCGAGCCGGCAGTTCCTAGCGGAGGAGAACTATCGTGCCAAACCTTACCCGGGGAGGGTCTATCTGTTTAAGTCGGAATCGCGCCCCGAGTTTTTCGGCGACGATCCGGACTTGGGGTGGGGGAAGATTCTTTTGGATCTGCGAATCGAAGCTGTCACCGGAGATCACCAGACAATCCACATTGGGACGAATCTGAAGATCCTGGCGCGAAAGCTGGCAGAGTTCCTTGAAGATTCGCCTCAGCGCCAGGGTGCAAGGACGGCGGCTGCCGCACGGCACGCCACCGTCGGCGGCGCGAATTCGCTGCCCCAATCAGGATAGCTTTCGCTATAACTTTGCCGCTGGCAAAAACTCGATCTCAGAGGGCGGCCGGGCACGCATTACTCGGGAACTAACATGGAAATCCGTGGTGTAACCGGAAAATGAAGCGGATTGCGATGCCATACCAAAAGCGATAAGCGGGATCATTTTTTATTGGATGGGCCGCGGCGACACCAGTCCAATAGCCGGTTGCAAAGCCGCGCCAGCCGGGGTATAGTTCATCTTCTATGGTTCGAACCCTCAGGCTCATTCTGATTCTCGCGGGCGCTTGCGCCTTACCCCTCTTGTCACAGCCGCAAAGCCGGCTAGAGGATTTGCACGGCAAGACCATCCTGCTCTTCACTCCGCATCCGGACGACGACACGTTCTGCTGCGCGGGCACGCTCGCTCTCCTCGCCAAAGGGGGAAATCACATTCATATCGTGATTTACACCAACGACGACAAGGGTTCTTACGATCCGGAAATGACCAGCGAACACCTGGCTCGAATCCGGATGCACGAAGAAGAGGAGGCCTGCCGCATCCTCGGCATTCCCAAGGAGAGCATTTCCTGGCTCGAATACCACGATGGCATGTTGGAATATGCCAATACGCGGGATCTGGTGGAGGAGGTTACCAAAATCATCCGGCAGGTTCGTCCGGACGTGGTGCTATCCATCGATCCGGGCACCACCTATGTCCGCTGGCACAAAACCGACCATCGAATGGCAGCGAACAATACCCTCGACGCGATTCGAGCCGCTGAGTGGCACCTCTACTTCCCGAATCAACTACTGCACGAAGGCTTGCAGCCATACCTGGTGCCGCAAGAATTCTATTACTACGTGACCGACAAAGATGCTAACTATTGGGTGAACATCGATAGCGTCGTCGAAAAGAAGCTGGACGCGGCGATGGCGCACGTGAGCCAGTGGGAACCGTCCATTCACCATTACCGGCCGGATTGGGACAAAGCGGATCTGGAGAAGACAAAAGCGGAATTGCGCGCCCAGATCTTGAAAAAGGACGGGCACTACGTAGAAGCATTCCGGACCACCACGGGATTCAATCAGGAATAAAGGACCCATGTCTTTGATGCGCGCTGCTCAATACTCGATTGCTGTCCTGGTTCTTTTGGCCCCTTGTTTGGCGGGAGCTGCCGAATTCCGGCATCCACTCGACGCGCTCACTGCTGACGAGTACAGCGCGGTTTTCGAAACCATGAAGTCCTCGGGACACCTCGACGCCGTTAGCCGCTTTGCCGGGGTCAACCTGCACGAGCCTCCCAAGCAGGAAGTGCTGCGGTGGAAGCAGGGCGATCCGTTCCGGCGAGAGGCGTTGGCCATCATCAAGCAGGGTAGAAGGACGTTCGAGGCCGTGGTGGACGTGACGAATCGTAAGCTCATCTCGTGGACCCAGATCCCCGGTGTCGAACCCATGCTTACCGCGGACGAATCTGATCGAGTCGGAGAATTGGTGAAAGCGGATCCAGATGTGCAGGCCGCTCTGCGCAAGCGCGGCATTACGAATCTCGAGACGGTTGGCTGCGACGGCAGTTCACCTGGCTACTTCGGGACACAGGAGGAACAAGGGCGGCGTCTACAGCGCGTGATCTGCACGGATAGGCGAGGCCATTCCAACTCCGGCGCCTACCCCATTGAGGGGCTCGTCGTAGTCTTCGATTCCGAGGAACAGAAAATCATGCGAGTGATCGACACCGGCGTGGTGCCGGTGCCGTCCGGTAATGCCGACTACATGGGCAATGCCATTCCGCCGCGCCAGGTCCCGGGGCCGATCAGCATCCAGCAGCCGGTCCCTGGTTTCCGGCTCGAAGGCAACCAGGTAAGTTGGCAAAACTGGCATTTTCACTTCCGCATTGATCCCAGAGTAGGCGTGGTCGTTACCAACGTAAACTACGATGATGGAGGCAAGCTGCGCTCCGTTCTTTACGAAGGTTCGCTTTCGGAAATCTTCGTCCCATATCAGGATCCCGCGGAGGGATGGTATCACTGGACCTTCCTCGATATGGGTGAGGGAAACACGTGGGGCAGCGCAGCCGGCAGGTTGGACAATTCTGATTGCCCGGACAATGCCGTGTTCTTTGACTCAGCGGTCGCTGATTCACGCGGCATCTCGCGGAACTGGCCCCGGACCGCCTGCCTTTTTGAGCGCGAAAGCGGGGATTTTGCCTGGCGCCACAAGTCTGGTGGAGTGATAGGGGAAGGCCGCCGCCGCCGCGACCTGGTCCTGCGCATGATCACCACTTACGGCAATTACGACTATGCGGTGGATTGGACGTTCATGCAGGATGGGACCATTAAGATCGGCGTCGGCGCGACAGGAAGCATCGAAGTGAAGGCTGTGCGCAGCAGAACTGCGGCCGAAGACAGCGACGGAGCCGATCGGCGCTACGGTCATTTTGTCGCGGACAACACGGTGGGCGTCAACCACGATCACTACTTCTGTTTCCGGCTGGATCTGGACGTCGATGGGCCCGCGAACAGCTTTCTAAAAGAACAGCTAAAGACTCAGAAGCTGACCGGCGATTCGCCGCGCAAGAGCGTGTGGGTGACCGAGCCAAAAATCGCCAAGATGGAGGGCGAGGCCCAACTCACGATGATGATGGAGCATCCCGCGTTATGGCGCGTTATCAACCCGAATGTCAAGAGTCCACTCGGGTATCCTACCGGCTACGAAATCGCGCCGATGCACAACGCAGTGTCCTTGATGACGGATGACGATTATCCACAGCGGCGCGCGGGTTTCATCCTTCACAATTTGTGGGTAACGCCCTACCGCGAAGACGAGCGTTATGCCGCCGGCGATTATCCGACACAGAGCCACGGCGGCGACGGGCTGCCGGCGTGGACCAAGGGCAACAGGCCGATCGAGAATACCGACATCGTGGTGTGGTACACGCTGGGCTTCCACCATGTCCCGCGTCCGGAGGACTTCCCGATCATGCCGACTGCCTGGCATGAATTCGAACTGCGGCCGTTCGATTTCTTTTCGCGAAATCCAGCGGTGGATTTGCCACGTACGCGATAAAAAGCACCGGCTCCCTTACGGTCGCGGTTCGGTAGCACTCTCTTCCCCAGTCGCGGCCGCAGTTCGGTAGCTCGTCTTTCCGAACCGCGACCGTAAGGGAGTCGGTGATTTATGCGTCCTTAGAAGATCATCTTCAATGCGAACTGAATCTGCCGTGCGGGATTCGCCGCGCTATAAGCGCCGGCGCCGGCCGCATCGAAATTCTGGTTGAGACTGTTCGCCCGGAAATTCGGGTGGTTGATCATGTTGAAGAATTCCGAGCGAAACTGGAGCTTGGCGCGCTCGTTGAATGCGAAATCCTTGAACAAGGAAGTGTCTATGCCGACCTGCGGCTGCGTATATATGATGTTACGGCCCGAATTGCCCAGCGTACCAAACGCCGTCGCCGTAAAGGCGGCCGGGTTATACCACAGGCTCGCATTTTGATTGGACGGATAAAGCGAAACGCCCGCTACGCGATTGGGCCGCTCTTCGGAATCCCCGTTGGTATTCGATTCGCCAATTGACGCGGTAATGGTGAGGGGAACGCCGCTGGTATAGGACTGAATTCCCTGTAGCTCCCAGCCGCCAATCAATACATTTCCGAAAGTGTTCATATTGCTCAGGAAACGCTTCCCTTTGCCGATTGGCAGTGTATAACTGAGGCTGTTGACGAACCGGAATTTCTGATCGAAATCCGACGGTCCTTTTTCCCATTCGGGATTATTCCAATCGCGAGCATAGCCGCCGCCGTGGAACCCGAGTGACGCGGTGGAGACTTCGTCAATGGATTTACCGTAAGTGAACGCGGTTAGGAAGCTAAGACCATTGGATAGCCGCTTTTCGACCTTGGTCTGCAATGAATGGTAAGTGGAGCTGTTACAGGAGCACCAGAGAGAGAGATCGCCGAGATAAGGCCGCAGCCGGAGGTCCGCGTAATTCGCGTTCGGGTTCGAGGACGGCTGTACCGCGTTCACTTGTCGAAACTCGTACAGCTTGTCACCTTTCGAACCAGCGTAGGCTACTTCCCAAACCATGTTCCAGGGAAGCTCATGCTGGGTACTCAACTGCCAATGCTGTACATTCGGATTGGTAAAGTGCGGGTCAACTGAAAACAGAGAAGGCAATGAGGGATTGGTCAACGCATTCGCGGGAAATCCCTGTGACAGATTGCCGACAATAGGATTTGCTTGAACGGCGCTGATGGAGTTATAGTTAGCCTGCTCGAAAAATGGCGGATTATTTCCGGGGTTCGGAATGCTTAGCGGCCCCGCCTCATAGGAGGAATAGAAAACCCCATAACCACCACGAATTACAGTGTTCTTGAAAATGTTATAAGCAAAGCCGATGCGCGGGCCGAAGTCGAGCTTTTGATTGGGAACCAGGCTGCGCGGCGCATTACGATTGACAGCGATCTCGGGATAGAAGTTTGCAGGCAGCGGATCCTGCCGGCCTTTTGCGATGTCCAAGGTGTTGGTGTCGATGTTGAAGTTGGCTTCCGCGTTGTACTTCTCCATGGCATGCACCACGAACTCATATCGCAGCCCCAGGTTGAGCGTGAGTCTCTTGCTTACCTTAAAATCGTCCTGGACATAATAGAATTGGCCCGGCTGCTGGAATACATCGTTGATGAACGACCCTAGCTGGGCATTCTGAACAACACCCAGGAGAAAATCGGCCGTGCCCAACCCCGTATTCGACGGGTTGCTGGGATCGTTTGTGAACGTGCCGGAAAATCCGAATGCTCCGCGCGGCACGGGAGGCTGCAGAATGGAGAAGTTCACGCGAGGCTTAATCTCGGCGCCAATCTTGAGTGTGTGCCTGCCCACGATGATGCTGACGCTGTCGATGATGTGATAAACCTCTTGCGTCTCCACGGTGGGCTGAAACTCCGAGCTACCAAACGTGTTGATGCCGCTAACCGAAAACTGCGGTAAGCCGCCGTTGTTTGTGCTGAACGGAATTCCGGGGATGCCAAGCTGCGCGGATAAATTCTCATTCGCGTCGAATTGCAAACGTTCCGACCGGTTGCGCGAATAGCCCAGACGAAATTCGTTGACGATGCGCGGATTGAAGATGTGGGTCTCGCTGAGCACGGCATTGCGCGGACGATTGATAAAATTTCCCGAAGAAAATGAAGCCGCATCCAACGGCGGCGGGATGGGACCCGGAGGATTATCGGTGTTATTGGAGTAGCTGAACCGGCCGAAAATCGAGTCCGAATCCGAGATCTTGTGATCGATTCGCACATCGAACTGATTCGTATCGTTCGGTTCCGAGGGGCTGCTCAAATAGTTGTTGGAGGCTCCGAAGGAGTTGACCTGTCCCGGCACGTTGGGTTCCGGAAACATGCTCAGCAGTTTCGCCGCGATCGGATTAAACATGGATTGTGGGATCTGATTGTTCGGAAATGGTGTGCGGGTGGACTTGCCGCTGGCATCCGTTGTGGTGGACCCAGGCTCGTAAATGGTGTTGTATCCGGCGAAGTTGCCGGTGCGCCAGGCGTCCGGTGGGACGGAGGCCAGCAAGGTCTGGCCGGTCCGGATGCGCGTCCCCTGATAGTCGAAGAAAAAGAAAGTGCGATTCTTGCCGTCGTAGATCTTGGGTATCAGCACCGGACCGCCCACGCTGAATCCGAACTGGTTTTGCTTGAACGCCGGAATCTTGGTGGTGGGGTCGTCGAAGAAGTTCTTGGCATCTAATGCGCTATTCCGCAGGAATTCGTAGAGCGTTCCGTGCAGTTGGTTGGTGCCCGATTTGATTGTCACGTTCAGCACCGCTCCGCCAGAACGCCCGAATTCGGCGCTCATGGAGTTGGTTTGCACCTTGAATTCGGCGATGGCGTCGGGCGGCGGGCCGATGACGAAGCTCTGCTGGCTAACCAGATCCTCCGAGAGGCTGTTATTGTCCACGCCATCCAGAAGAAAATTGTTCTGAAAAGGCCGTACGCCATTGGAAGTGAAGCCGCCGGAATTCTCGTCGCGCGCGCCATGAACCGTGGGGGCGGTTCCCGCGGTAAGCACGGCCAGGCGCGTGAAGTAACGGCCGTTCAAGGGCAGATCCACAATCCGCTGGCTATCTACTACCTGTCCCAGCGAAGAAGTGTCGGTCTCAAGCATGGGAGCCGACGCGGCCACTTCCACCGTATCGTTAACGGAGCCAACCTCGAGCACGGCGTCCACGCGCAACCGATCCTGGACGTTCAGAGTGAGGTCGTTGTGCAAGGATTTCTTAAAACCGGCGGCCTCCACGGTGACTGAATACCGGCCGATGCCGAGCGACGTAACCACGTAGTTGCCCGACGAGTCCGTGGTGGCCTTGACCGCGATGCCGGTGTCCATGTTGGTCACCGTGATGCCGGCGCCGGCTACCACGCCGCCGGTGGGGTCCGTTACTGTCCCGACGATCTCACCGCTCGTAGTTTGGGCCCCCAGCGGCGCCAAACACACAACCATCAAAACAAAAATTGCACAAACTGTGCGCCTTGCCATCTTGAAGTGTTGCCTCCTCGTTTGGGTGATTATAGCCCAACCTTGCCGTTTCCGATAGAAAATTTTTTGGATCGACCCCAGTCACTCCGTACTGGACTATTGCTCCAGCTCTCGAAGTGACTTGATGGCCGCTGCATTAGAAGGCTTCCGCGCGAGTAACTGCCGCAGGACTTCGCGCGCTTTCATCCGATCGCCTTCGCGGGCATAGACGCGCGCGAGATTAAGATATGAAATTTCATCTTCAGGCGCAACCTCTATCCCATATTTGAAAGCCGCGACTGCATCCTCCACCTTGTGCATCTGCATGTAGAGCACGCCCAGGTTATTGATCGCCCATACGTGGTCACGCTGCGCCGTGATGGCTTTTTGAAACGCCTCGCGCGCCTCGTCCAAACGGTTCTGCCGAACCAGCAGCAAACCCAGTTGTGTGGCGGCGTCGGCCGCGCTGCTCTCATTCGCTAGCGCGCGGCGGAACAACGTTTCGGCGGCCGCATCATCACCGAGGGCGACGTGGGTTTGGCCGGAGCTAAGCAGGGCAAAGGACGACTTGGGATCCAGCTGGAGCGCCTTTTCGAAATCTTTCATGGCAGCGCGATACTGCTTCACCGCCGCTTCCAATCGACCCAGATAAATCCAGGTGTCGGGATCATTTGGCAGCAGTAGAACGGCCCGCTCCAGATGTTCACGCGCGAGAGCATCGCGCCCCGCGTCCATCTGAATGTATCCAACCGCGAGCTGCGCTTTCCCATTGTCAGGCTGCTCGCGAATCACTTCGTTCAGATAGACTAACGCCTGCTCAGGATAGCCGGCCCAAAAAAATGCGGCGCCCAGCCGAAAATTATTGCGCTGAGGCTCGGTGTAGTATTGGCCCGGAAATGGGAAAGCTAAACGTTGGGCGTCTTTCGCTTTTGAAAGTCGCAAGTCTTCCATCAAACGGCTTGCGCTTGGGACGGCCGGATAGACCTTGTGCGCCAAACCCAATTCGTCAATGAGTATAAGCATGGGCAAGAGGAGGTCCGTCCGGTAGTCGAATAGGTATCGTCGGAACAACGCGTAGCTCGCGGCCACATCCGGCGATTCCCGGCTCAGATCCAACACCTGGCCAGGAACACCCGATGGAAGTCCGATCTTGCTATCCGCCGTTAGCAAAAGGAATCCGGGACCGCTGCGCTGTTCGGGAATTGGAACGGGAACGACGAGCCACGTCTCTTCAAACGGCGGCCGATTGTCGGGCGAGATTCGAGGGGCCTGCTGTAGTTCGCGGCGCGGCGCAAACGGCTCGCGGCGCGGCTGGGCGTCTCCCTCAGTGAGGTGATACCGAAAGCCCGCATCCAGATCACGGAACTCCTGACGGAGCCCGGAAGGCCACTGTATCGCTATTTTCTCTGCACGCCTCTCGTTTCCCAAGCCGAAATGCAAGGTCTTGGTGTGTTGCGAAAGATAGCCGGAGCCGGCCTGTACGAATGCCACGGTACGCCGGCCGTTGTGCTCCACGGTAACCGATGCGCCGATCGCATCACGATTGGAACGTGTACCGGTCAATTTGATCGCGATCGCGTTGCGCCTCACTCCCCATTCGTTGCGTAAAGCGCGAACCTGAGGTCCTAGGCGGCTCTTCAGAAACAAATCGAGATTGCCGTCGCCGTCAAAATCGGTCACAGCGAAGGCCCGGCTGTCGTCAGCGAAGTCGATGCCGGAAACACCGGAAAAATCGTAGTAACGTCCAGCGCGGCGCGCGAAAAGCACGTTCGGCTCGCGCCCGTTCCAACTGCAATCCTCGCGGATGAACTGATTGATGGCGTTCCATCCGTTTTCGTAGGCTGAAGCCGGCGACTGCGACGGCGGCGAATTGGCCACCACCTGCCGCCAGAAAAAGCTCGCCGCGTCTTGCTCCGATGCGTTGGTGACCATTCCACAAGTGACGTAAATTTCAGGCGTGCCATCGTTGTCGAAATCAAAGCCATCGGCCGACCAGGCCCAGCGGCCCATTTCCACGTGCTCCTGGGATTCTGTCGCCTCAAAGGTCCCGTCGCCACGATTGCGATAGAGCGAGTTGCCCTTCGTGTGCCGGCGATAAGCTTCCGCGAGCCCGTCCCTAGCAACCGGCGAAAAGTTTCCGTCCCCAACCAACCGCTGGCCAGGAGCAGTCCACATGTTGCTCACGTAGAGGTCCGGCCGGCCGTCGCCGTCGTAGTCAAACCAGGCCGCGCTCATTCCCGGTCCCATATCCTCCACGCCGGCAGCCGGGGCGACGTCGCGAAAGTGCCCGCCTTCGTTCTTGTAGAGATTCTTGCGACCGAAATCGTTGGCCACGTAGAGATCAGGCCAGCCATCGGCGTTGTAATCGCACCAGGCTGGAGCAAAGCTGTAGCGGTTGTTGTTTTCGTCGAGATCGCTTGATTCTGTCACATCTTCGAAAAAACCTTCGCCATCGGCCGTCAGACGATTGCGGAAAAGATAATTGGGCGGGCCGTTCTGAGCGTCGTGATAGGGCGCGGGATAACGATACTGATCCTCACTCTGAAAGTAGACATACGTACACATGTAAAGATCCAGCCGGCCATCCCGATCGTAATCGGCCGCGGACATGCCGGTGAACGTTCCTTGGGGTGGATTCTGAAATTTGAAAGCCGTCGGGTTGTGCTTCAAAGTTGCGCCATCGTTGATGAAGAGCAAAGGACCGGATGTCGTAAGCACCACCAGATCCTGGCGGCCCGAATTGCGCAGGTCGAGAATAAGCGCTGCCGTCGAATCGTCCAACACGCCGACGCCCCAACGATCGGTGATGTCCTGCATCCGGCCGTTTTCATCAAGCTTGTAAAGCCGGTTCGGAAGCCCACCTGGCTGGCAGACGTACACTTCGTCCCTGCCATCGCCATCAATATCGCCTACTGCGATCCCGTTGTTGCCGTAAACATCTATCCCGGATGCGGAATCGAGGCGCCCTCGCCAATAGGGAACGCCTTTCAGAAGTTGTTCCTGAAACGTTCGGACCGAACCGAACATTTCGCCGGTGACATCACGGAACAGGGGTCCGGGCGAAGTGACCCACGTTTCTTCCAACGGCTCAAATTCCGCAAGCTGCTCGCCGCGCCACACTTGCTTCCAGAGTCCCACGCGATAATTCAAGAGTCCGCCGGCGCTGCTCGCAATTTCGAAACGGACGCGATCGCCGGCAAGCGGGATGAAGCGCGCGCTACGGATGCTGCCCAGCTTTGCGATCCAGGCTGTCAGACCGCTCTCGAAACCGCGATCCGACTTATCAAATTCGGCCACGGTAACACCGTCATCGATTTTCTTGTAGCTTTTCGGCAACGGCGTGGATCCGCGGAATCCATCTGCAATGGGAAGCGAGCCGGTGACGATGGAACGCTGCCATCGCGCCGTGATCGCGGCCGCCTCCGCCTCCACGGCGAAGGCATCGTGACCGGGTTCAATCAACGCACGGAGATTCTCGTATGGATTCGGCTTGCGATAATGGACCGGAAACGGCACGTGCGCGCCTCTTGCGGTCGTCGGCCATGACCACACGAATCCGGCCGCGGCGGTGCTACCCAAAAACTTGCGGCGCGTCATACCATCAGTTGTAGCGCACGCACACTTCCGCAAAACGGTAGCCAATCCATGAGTAATAGTGTAAGATTCAATACGTGAGGCTGCCTATACGAAGATTCATCTTACTAGGGGTGGCTCTCGCGACCACGTTCGCCGCGGACCAGCCTACTCCCGACAAAGAAGCGAAGTTCATCGGCGCGCGTGGAAAGTACTGGGCTTTTCAAAAAGTCATCCGGCCCCCAGTGCCCGAAGTCTCGGCTCCGTGGGTGCGAACGCCCATTGATGCATTTATTCTGAGCGTACTCCAGACCAACAAGCTCTCCCCGTCCGAGCCCGCGGATCGCATTCACCTGATTCGCCGCGTCACCTTCGATCTCATCGGATTGCCGCCCACTCCGGCCGAAGTGGAAGCGTTTGTTCGGGACAAGTCTCCGGATGCGTACGAAAAAGTGGTGGACCGGTTGCTGGCCTCGCCGCACTATGGCGAGCGCTGGGCGCTGAAATGGTTGGACGTGGTGCGTTACGCCGAAACCAACGGATTCGAATTGGACGCCGATCGGCCGCACGCCTGGCGTTACCGCGATTACGTGATCGATTCATTCAATCACGACAAACCGTACGACCAGTTCATCAAAGAACAGCTCGCGGGCGACGAAATTTTTCCGGGCAACAAGGAAGCGCTCATCGCCACCGGCTATCTTCGCGCGGGTCAGGAGCACCTGGTAGCTGGAAATATCGATCCGGAAATGAGCCGCGAAGAAGTTCTCACTGAGATCGCGGCCTCGGTTGGCCAGACCTTCCTGGGACTAACCGTGAACTGTGCGCGCTGCCACAATCACAAGTTTGATCCGATTCTGCAGGCCGACTATTACCGCATGCAAGCAATTTTTGGAGGCGCGTCGGGCAAGGAAGTGGAGATCGCCACGGACGCGGAAAAGTCGGCGTGGGAAGCAGCGGACAAAGCGTACAAGGAGCGGCTCAAGCCCGTAACAGACGCACTGGAGCAACTCGCCAAGCCATACACGGATCGGATAATCGAGGAACGTCTCGCGAAGCTTGACCCGAAATTGCAGGACGCCTGGAAAATCCCCAAGGACAAACGCACTCCGGAACAAGCTGTGCTTGCGGAGAATGCTAATTCGCAGGTCGAGCCCACCTGGGACATCGTACTGGCTGCCATGACGCAGGAGGATCGCGAAAAGCGAGCCGCGCTTCGCGTCCAGTTGCACCAAATTGAGGCCACCGAGCCGGATCCGCTTCCGAAGGCCTATGCGTATGTGAATAACAAAGAGGCTGCGCCGCAAGCCTATGTGCTGCGCATGGGTGATCCGAAAAACCGTCTGGATCCGGTGGAACCGTCCGTGCCGCGCGTGCTGAAGGCATCGTATGAAATCCCTCGAGAGAGCGTGGGAAGGCGCACGGCGCTCGCCAATTGGCTAGCGTCAGCCGACAATCCGTTGACCGCGCGAGTGATGGTGAACCGCATCTGGCAATTCCGGATGGGCACTGGAATCGTTCGGACACCCAACGATTTTGGGGTGATGGGTGATCGGCCGTCCAATCAGACGCTGCTAGATTGGCTTGCATCCGAGTTCACCGCCAAGGGTTGGAGCGTGAAGACGCTGGATCGCATGCTGGTGACGTCGAGCGTATATCGGCAAAGTGCGCAGCCGGATAAAAACCGCGAGGCCAGCGATCCGGAGAATCGAATGTACTGGCGGATGAACCGCAAGCGTATGGACGGTGAAACGTTGCGCGATGCGATTCTGGCTGTGACGGGGACGCTGAATCCGAAACTCGGCGGNNGAACGCGACGGATTGTGGCCCGTCAATCCCGACAAGAGCGTGCAGGATCGCCGCAGCATTTATCTCTACAACAAGCGCAGCGTGCGCCTCCCCTTACTCACGTCGTTCGATCAACCGGATGCCATCACATCCTGCCCAGTGCGTCCAATCAGCACGCACCCGCTGCAGGCGCTCTCGCTGATGAATAGCGACTTCATGCAGGAGCAATCGCAAGCGTTTGCGGGCCGGCTGACAAAGGAGTGCAAGAACGATTCTGCTTGCGCCGTGAAAGCTGCCTGGACGCTGACACTGGCCCACGTGCCTTCGCCGCAGGAACAGAAACTGGCGAAAACGTTTTTTGCTGCCGGCGGGAGCTTGGCTGATATGTGTTTGGCGCTACTGAATAGGAACGAGTTTATATATGTCCAATGACGCGCATTTGAGAAACGCGGTGACGCGGCGCGATGTACTGGTGCGTTCTGCCCACGGTTTTGGAGCTATCGCGCTGGCGTCGATGTTGCCGGCTCCTGTGTCCGCGGTCGAGCGGGTCAATGCACTGGCAGCCAAGCCGCCGCATTTCAAGCCCAAAGCGAAGTCGGTGATCTTCCTGTTCATGGTTGGCGCGCCTAGCCACATCGATACGTTCGATCCCAAACCTGCGCTCGAAAAGTACGACGGGCAATTGTTGCCCCCCAGCTACGGGACGGTGGTGAGCGAGTTCACCAAGGGCGATACGCCGCTGCTCAAGAGTCCCTGGAAGTTCAACAAGTACGGCCAATGCGGAAGGGACGTCTCCACTCTCTTCCCACATATGGCGCAACATGTGGACGACATGTGCTTCGTGCGATCGTTTTACACGGAGAGCACTGTCCACGCTCCGGCGATGTATCAAGTCAACACCGGGCGCATCCTGATGGGATATCCGAGCATGGGCTCGTGGATAACATATGGGTTAGGAAGCGAGAGCGAGAACTTGCCTGCCTACGTGGTGATGCCGCAACCCGAAGGAACACCCGAAGGTGGCACGCCCTGCTGGGGAGCGGGCTTTTTGCCCGCGGTGTATCAGGGCACTGTGTTCCGGCCAGGTCCGAACCCCATCGTCAATCTTCGTCCGCCGGCTGGAGTCACGCCCGATCGGCAGCGTCGCACGTTGGACTTTTTGCAAAGCATGAACGAGATGGACACGCTCGATTCGGACACCGAAATGGCGGCGCGGATCAGCTCCTACGAGCTGGCATTCCGGATGCAGAGCCATGCTCCCGAGGCAGTAGATATCTCGAAAGAGAGCGCTGCCACGCGCAAGCTATATGGGTTGGATGAAAAACGCACCTCCGAATTCGGGACGCGCTGTTTGCTGGCGCGGCGGCTGGTGGAACGCGGCGTCAGGTTCGTGCAGATTTATTCGGGCGGCGGACCAGTCTCGGTGCAATGGGACGCGCACAGTAACCTTGTGGAGAATCACGAGAAGATGTGCGGGATGACGGACCTGCCCATCGCGGGCCTGCTGCAGGATCTGAAACAGCGCGGATTGCTCGAAGAAACACTCGTGATTTGGGGAGCGGAGTTCGGGCGCCTCCCCATGTCCCAGGGCGGAAACGGCCGCGACCATAATCCGCACGGCTTTACCATGTGGTTCGCCGGCGGCGGCGTGAAAGCTGGAGCTTCCATCGGAGAAACCGACGAATTGGGTCTGCGCGCGTTGGATAAGCGGCTGCACATGCGCGATTTTCACGCCACCATCCTAAATCTGCTCGGGCTGGACCAGAACCGTTTGTGGTTCCTGCACAACGGCAGAAACGAAAAGCTCACCGATTTCGGCGGCAATGTAATTCAAGAGATGCTCGCCTAGAGTTTTAGTCCGCTCATCTTCCGGAAAAACGATCGCCTCACTTGTTCTATTGTTAGAAAGCGCGATGGCAATTGTTTCATGAGTGGCGATTCCGTACCGTTTACCCTATCGGCATCGGCCTTCTCCACCGGCTCTCGGGAGGCGGCGAAACTGTTTGAGGAACTGCGCAAGCCTTTGCTGCGATACCTGGTTTGTCTGGGGTTGTCACCGGACGAAGCGCAAGACGTCTCGCAGGATGCTTTTCTGAGCCTGCATCGCCACGTCACATCCGGCGGCGCTCAAGAGAACATTCGTAGCTGGCTATTCCGCGTCGCGCACAATCAGGCTAGAAACCGGCAAACCAGCTACGATCGCCGCTTCGCCACGCCGTTGGATGCTTCGCGCGACGACATGCTGGACCATGCAACGCCCGAGCGGGAGTTGCTGGCCAAGGAGAAATTCCGGCAATTGCGGACGGCCATTCGATCCCTGACGGAGGCTGAGCGGGAATGCCTGCTGCTGCGGGCGGAAGGCTTGCGGTATCGGGAAATCGGAGAGGTTTTGGGGATTGCGACGTCCACGGTGGCTGACAGCGTGGACCGGGCAATCCGAAAGTTGGCGGAGAAGTGCAATGTGTGAATTCTCATCGAAGTTAATCGCTTGGATCGATAACGAGCTGCCCGACACGGAAGCAGCCTCCATGGACCATCACGTCGCCGCATGCCGCGAGTGCCGCGAACAGGCGGATGCATTCCGCGGCGTGAGTCACGCCTTCGCGGTCTACGCGAGAGCTGTACCAGCGCGCGCGGCCCGTTCGCCCCGGCGCTGGTTACTGGTCCCTGCGGCTATTGCAGCCGCTGTGATGGCCGTGGTCTTGCTGTGGCCTCGCCGGCACCCGAACATACAGCCGGACATACAGCAACGCGCCGAAGCGGTGGCGGCGCTGCCGGTTGTTGTCCCGCACAAAGCGGCCGTCGCCATGGCGCGCGTGCAACGTCCTCGCGTGCGCAGACGAGTACCAGCGCCGTCGGCCGCCTGGCAGCCTGCTGAACAGACGATTCAGATCATTATTCCAGCTGACGCGCTCTTTCCGCCGGGCGCGTTTCCCGAGGGCGTTGGTTTTGTTGCGGATCTCAGACTTGCCGCGGATGGTTCCGCGGGCGGCCTGGCTTTGCGGCCTTGACTTAAATTAACAAAGGAGTGAATCAACCATGAAACGTACTATGTTTTTCTTGACTCTGTTCTCCAGCGTGCTTCTCGCCCAAGACGTGAAGCAGCAAGCAGAGGCGAAGCAGCAGGCGGAGACGCGCCAGCTCGCCATTCAAGGAGGCAGCGCCGTAGGCGCTTTCGCGGCCTCCGCTCATCCGGTATTGGGCGCGCCCTATTCCGCGACGGTGACCAACGAATCCGTCCAAACCCTCGCTGACGGCAATCGGATCGTCCAAAAGACAACCGGAAGCACGGCTCGGGATTCCGAGGGCCGCACGCGCAATGACGCCGCGCTGCCCATGATCGGCAACATGTCCCCCACAGGCGCGCCGCATTTGGTGTTTATCGTCGATCCCGTTGCGCAAACCTCCTATACTCTGAACCTCGACGAGAAGACCGCGCACGGGATGCTAGGCAAGATCGTCACGGACCAAACGCCCGGCGGCCCGGACGTCGCCGCCGCGAAGTGGTTCGCGCGCACATCAACCCTGCCGGCAACTTTGTCAAGCATGCCTCCTCCGCCCATGGCCGGCGGCGTGGGTGCTATGACAGTGAGTATCAGCGGGCAGAAATTGGATCTCGACAAGGAACAAGCCGAGAGCCGGACGGAAGATCTTGGTATTCAAGTAATTGAGGGTGTCAATGCGCAAGGAGTCCGTAGCACGCGGACAATTTCAATCGGCGAGATCGGAAATGAGAAACCAATTGAAATCGTGACCGAGATTTGGACCTCGCCCGATTTGAAAACCATCGTGATGAGCAAGCGCACCGACCCGCGCTCCGGAGAACAGACGTTCCGCCTCACCAATATCGTCCGATCTGAGCCTGACCCGTCGCTATTTACGGTCCCGGCCGACTTCAAGACCGTCGAAGCAGGAAAGGACAAGATCTTCTTCTATCAGCCCAAGGAATGAGTTATGAACCGGGTTTCTCACGAATCGTGAGCACTCGGTTGACGTCAAGATCAGTCTCCACTTGATGCGCGCCGGATGGCCAGTCAATCTCGACACGGTTGATACGGCGCGCAGTCCCCACCCCGAAGTGCAAGCGCAGATCGTTCTGCGAAAGATAACTGCCGCCGCTACGGACTTCGTCAGTCTGCACCAGGTCGCCCGCAATTAATCGCACGCGCGCCCCAATAGCGCTGCGGTTGGATTTCACTCCTTCCAGCTTCAGCAGAACCCAATTGCCGGCCGGTTTGGTGGATTGCTTCAGCAGCGACGGCGGCTCGTTCTGATTATTAATTAGTATTTCCACCGCGCCGTCGTTGTCATAATCGCCAAATGCCGCGCCGCGAGCCGAATGTTTTTCGAGAATTCCGGGGCCGGCGGATTCCGAGATATCGACGAATTTCCCCGTGCCGGTATTTCGGTAAAGGATGGCTCGGTCCTTGTAGTGGACGTCGATCCCAAGCCGGTCCACTTCCGGGAAGACGTGGCCGTTCACCAGCAGCAGATCTTTCCAACCACGATTGTCGATATCCAGGAATCCGCAACCCCAACCCACGAATCGCGTATTGAGCGCCATGCCGGCCGCGAGTG
This sequence comes from Bryobacterales bacterium, assembly GCA_003162425.1. Lineage (GTDB taxonomy): Bacteria > Acidobacteriota > Terriglobia > Bryobacterales > Bryobacteraceae > Palsa-89. Next base: position 38,319 of record PMOK01000153.1, read on the forward strand.
TAACGTCGTCGAACTCCGCTCCACCACGATTGTGATAGAGCGTTTCACGTTCGTCCGAAAAGTTCGAGCGAAAGATATCGGTCCAGCCATCGCGGTCGTAATCGGCGGCGGCCACGCCCATGCCGGAGAGGGCCTTGCCATTGTCATCGAACGCGGCGCCGCGCGGCAATGCTTCATCTGTGAACGATCCATCGCCGTGGTTGATATATAAAATGGAAGGGGTTTGATCCGAAGCGACGTAAATATCGGTGAAACCATCGTGGTTGAAGTCGCCGGTCAGCACGCTGAGCGCATAATTTTGCTCGGCCTTCGCAATGCCGGATGCCTCCGAGACATCCTTGAACGTGCCGTTTCCATTGTTGTGATAGAGAATATTGCGGTCGAACGGAAGGCCGCGCGGTCCACAGGCCACTGGCAGGTCGCGATACCAGCAATAGGAGTTTTCGCCAGGTTTAGGGGTACTCGCAAAATCAAACTTGAGGTAATTGGCGACGAACAGATCCAGATGGCCGTCGTTATCATAGTCCAAGAACGCGCAGCCGGTGTTGTACCGCACCCGATCCTGTGTCAGGCCGGCCTTGGCCGTGACGTCCTCGAAGCCGCGCCCAGCCCGGTTGCGATACAGCACGTTCGCGCCCCAGTAGGTGACAAACAGATCCGTGTAGCCGTCATTGTCGAAATCGCCCGCGCAGACGCCCTGCCCCCAACCAGTATGTTCCAGGCCCATTTCCTTGGTGACATCCGCGAATTTGCCATTTCCCAGATTGTGGTACAGACGATTTGTGCCCCCTGGTCCTGAAACCACGAAAATATCCAGCAGTCCATCGTTGTCGTAATCCAGGAATGCCGCTCCGCTTCCGGTAGTTTCGATGATGTATTTCTTGGATTGCACGCCGCCGTTGGGAATTGAATCGGTGAGACCGGCTTCGCGCGCGACGTTTTGGAAATTAACGGCTGCCGCTCCCAGGCAGAACAGAACCGCCACCGTGATGGAACGGATCACTGCTTGGGAGCCTTCTCTCCCAGCTTTTTCAGAAAATCCGTGAATTCTCCTTGTGGCGACTTCTGCAGTTTGTCGAGCTCCGCCTGTTCGCGCGCGGCATCGGCAGCGCGTCCGGCATTGCGATAGGCCAACATCAGGCTGTAGTGCGCGGATTCGTTCGCCGGCTGCAGACGCACTACGTTCTCGAGCAGAATGATGGCGTCCGGGTATTGTTTAGCATCCAGGCGCGCCTTCGCCAAAGCTTGCATCGCCTCCGGGAAGTTCGGAGTGATGGCCACAGCGCGCTCGAAGTGCTTGACCGCTTCTTCCGGCGCCTGGCTGACAAGCAGAATCTGTCCCGTTTCATATTCGGCTGCGGCATCGGCGGGATTCAACGTCAGTTCCGCTTCGAACTCGCGCCGCGCCAGCACCAGATTGTCGGGCGAATGCGACTCCAGCAGCAAAGCACGGCCCAACCGGAAGTGCAGGTTCAGAGCCGCCGGATTCTTCTCAATGGCCTTCCGATATTCCGAGATCGCCTCCGGATAGCGATTCTGGATTTCAAAAATCTCGGCCGAGATCTGGTTCACCCGATAAGAGTTCGGAGTCTTCCGGAACATTTCATAGAGCGTATCGTTCCACGCTTTCATATGCAGACGCGCGCATTGATACAGCACATCGGCGTCGGAGGGATGAAGCGTCCGGAGGCGGGCGAGCACTGGACCGGCGTCATCGTAGTTTCCCTCGGCCAGAAGGCATTGAGTGAGCGCCAGGCCAGCCAGACGTCCCAGCTCCGAAGCTGCGTCCTTCGCAAACTCGCCAGCCAATTCCTCGCGTGCGGTGTCGCAATGGCCAGTGGCAGCGTGGGTGAGCGCCAAAAAAGTACGGCGCTGCGGGCTGTCCGGCGCTTTTTCGAGCCAGGCCTGCGCGTCCGCATATTGGCCTCGGTTGAATTCCGCGATGCCCTTTTGCAAGGAATCATCGTGCGCGCGCGCCAAAAGAGCCGAGAGCAGAAGAAGGGCGCTAGTGGCCCGCATCATCGATCACCAGATCCAGCGCTCCGAAACGATGGCGGTCCTTGCCTTCGAAGAATCGGAAGCTAAGGAGTGGCGGAGCTCCAGGAGCGATCCGCGGCGGGGGCGAAACTCGCTCGGATGGTGTCACCGCAAACTCCATCACGCGGCCCGATGCAGCCACTTGTTTAATCAGCAACTCGTTTTGGTTGGCTAACAGAAAGAGCAACCCAACGGCAATCATGACGTGCCCATTTTACCTATTCCTTGGATACCGCGAGCATCAGGTGCTCTTTGAATTCCGTGGCGAGCCGCGGATTTGAAGCATCCAAGATGCCCAGGTCCTTCTCATTCGCATAATCGAAGACACGGTACTTGCCCGGTTCTAGTCCACGAAGCTCGATCGTGCCCTTCCACACCAGCGATGCAGGCTCCGCAAAGAATGCGTAATACATTTTGCCATCCTTAGCGATCGTGTAGCCTTCCGGAGAATCGTAGCCGATCGTGTACAGATTCAGAAAGGCGCCTTTGGAGAGCATCATGGAGTTATAGATGCCGGTCCATTTTTGCCAGCGGATTTCCTTGCGTGGAGTGAGGAATGCATCGTCGAAGCGCGGCCCGTAGTCCGGCCACGTAAACTTGGTGCCAAGCACGCCCCCAACGCCGATCGTGGAAGCGAAATCCTCGCCCAGGTCGATCTCTCTGCCGGGCGTGAAAACGATCTTGCTGAGTTCCACGTGATCGCCGTACACCGCGGAGCGCGGACCAAGTAGCGCCTTGTACAACTTAATCCGCCGCCGCACTTGAACCGAGCCAACCGGATCGGCAGTAACCGCCTGATTCATGAAAGGCAGCCACGCCAGGTTCGGCGTTGTGCCACACGGGCAAATCTGCGTTACGGCTTCAGGCTTCAATGCCCGCGTTGTGTCCAAGATGATCTTGTAAACGTCGGCCACTGCCAGCATGGAATCGTCGGGACTTTTGTGGTGATGAGCCGGATTGTAACAGCGCGGAGCCGAGTAGATTCCGTCCAGCTTGCTGCCATCGAAATCGAAATCCCGCATCAATTTCTCAGTTACCTTCCGGTAATATTCCTGCACCGCGGGCAATGCCGGACAAAGCATCGCTTGGCGCCCGCGCTTTCCAGTGGCGTCCAAAATCAACCAATCAGGATGTTCTCGAAAAACTTGAGCGACGCGGCCCGAATGGTTGGCCCCGCGCCCAACGTCCACGAGCAAGGCTTGCCACCAAACAGTGATCTGGATGCCGTTCTTGTGAAATTCGTCGACCAGGCGCCGCAGCGAATCACCCGGAAACTTTTTGGGATCCGGATCCCAGTCGCCCGTATCGTTGAACCAGCCGGAGTCCAGCGTTGCGGATTTTATGCCGAATTCCTTGATCTTCGGGATGGTGCCGAGTATCTGCTCTCGCGTAAATCCGCCCAGGTATCCCCAGCCGCACCAGTTTGCGTCAAAGGCCGCGCTCGACGGCTGGGCCAGCTCCCAACCCTGGTGTTGGAGGATTCGTGACCAAATGCTCAACGGCTCGTAATAATCGCCCGTGAAAACTGCAAGGAAGGTTCTTGGTGTTGTATACGTTCCGCCCGGTTTCAAGACAATCCCGGCGTCGATGCGAATCGAAGCTCCTACGCGATCGTCATGCCGGACCTCAACCGGCAACGCCAGCGCATAGGGACGGGGTTCCGCATGACCTATCGCCATCCCCACCGACCTCGTCCAAAACGCCACCACCGGAAGGCCACCGCCGAAATGGTCCGGCGTGGATGTTCCTACCGCATTGAGCAAGGAGAACCCCTTGGCGATCGGCATCACATCGTTCTGGCCCCACTTATAACTAGAGCCCTGAAACGACCACATCTGATAAGGAAGCGCGCGGTCATCGGCGAGCGTTGCACTGATACGGTGCCGCTGGAGTGAGATTCGGTCCAGCCTGACTGCCTTCGTACTCGTATTGTGATACGTGACAGTAAGGAAAGACACGGCTGGGAAATTGTCATACACTTCAAGCGCCAGCGTCTTTTGTAAGCTGCCGTTGACCGCAGTCGATGTCAATTCCACGCGCTTCCCACGAGGTCCAATCGCACCGTGAATGTCGTCGATCTTGACGTGGTCAACGTCGGGACGTGCAAAATGAACCGGGACGCCGCCGCTGATCAGCGAATCGCCGCCTTCTCCCCGCAAAGGTTCATCCAGAGTGAGCCGCTGCCCTTCCCGGACGAGATGTCCTTCCAAATAACCCGATGGCAGCAGCTCGAACTCGGCTTCCGGCGTCTTTATTAAGACAGTCCCCGCCTGCCGCACGGAGACTTCGCTCTGCGCATAAAGTGCGTGGAGCGATCCCACCAAGGCAAGTGTGCCGGCCAAAAGAGCTGTACACCTTTCCAAGTTCCTTGGATGCATCAATGAATGTTATTATCGCGCAAGATTCTCTAAATGCTTTCGAAATATCAGAACCGACCACTTCGGCAGCCGGATGTAGAAGCGGCCGTCGGATTGGACAACTAGGTTCGCGAGGTAGTTGCCCGAGTCGTTCCAACCGCCGTATTGGGGAGATTGTGAGTTGAAGATCTCCTCCCAGAAATCGCCGCTGCCGCCGAAGGGGCGCAGTCCTGGTTCCATGTTGTCAAAAGCGATGCGCGGCGCCAACTCGTTGCGCCGCCATAGGACCGTGCCCTCCGCTTTCACGGGATCAAACGCTGTAAGACGGTCCGCCAAGAAGTACGTGGTGCTGAAGTCGTGGAAGTCGCCGCTGATATCCCACTGGGTCGCTGAGAAGACGCGGCGATTCATCTGCGGAAACCCGCCCCATAGCTAGAACGGACAGAAGCGGCAAGAGCCGGCTGATACGGTTCATAAAAGTTTCTCCTCAACGCTCCGCACCTTATCTTCCATGGTCTGTTCCCGGTCGGTACGAGTTCCGAATCGCATAGTACTGGAGATCCGCGGCACGCCCGCTGCATGCAGAGCTTCGTGGCACTGCTTCACGGCAGCGAAGACGCGGTCCCAATCACCCTCAATGTTGGTGCCGTAGGCGTGCAAGCGCGTCTTGAGTCCGGCATCCGCGAGAATACGCTCGCAAATTGCGACTTCCTTCGAAACCGAAAGGCCGACGCCGATCGGAACAACACACAAATCCGCGATGACTTTCATAATCCTATTGTGATCGCTACCGAGAGGCGCGGGTTCATCCCCAGTACGCCTCGCCGTCCGCCAGGTTCTGCTTCAGGAACTCAGCGTTGATCTCCAGCCCCAAGCCTGGCCCGGTTGGAACCTTGAGTAGCCCTTTGCGCACGTCAGGCGCGCTGCCTGCGGCCATTCCCTCGATGTAGTGGCCCGGCCGCCCGAGTTGACTTTCCGAGCGGTAGAAGTTTTGAATGGACGCGCCGAAATGCGCGTTGGCATATGTCAGCACCAACGATCCGACATTGTGCAGCGCCACAGGAATGCGGAACTGCGCCGCGTAATCCGCGATTTTGCGCGTACCCGTGATCCCACCCGCGAACGCCAGATCGGGATGGATGAAGTCCACCGCCTGGTTGTCCAGGAACGGTTTGAACCCGCGGACCATCTCGAGCTTCTCTCCAGTCAGCAGCGGAACACGCGTGGATCGGCGCAGCGCCATCCAAGCTTCGGAGAACGGCGGATTGAGAGCGTCCTCGATGAACAGTGGATTCATCGGCTCGACAACCTTGGCAACCGCTATCGCGCTGGGCGTGTCCAGCTCATTGTGGCAATGGACGGCGATGTCGATATCGTCACCCACGGCCTCGCGGCAGTTGGCATAGCCGCGCGCAACGTTGCGGAGCTGCTGGGTGGTGAGCGTGGATGCGAATCGGGCCGGAGGCACACCCAGCAGTGGATCGATATTGTTCTTGAAGGCGGTAAAACCCTCGGGCATCTCTTTGATGCGCTGCGCCCAGTCGTGACAGGAAGATTTGTCCAGCATGTCCAGGTTGATGCCGTGCGAGTACATCGGAATGGCGTCACGGAACGGCCCGCCCAATAACGTCGAAATCGGCGCGCCCAGCAGCTTTCCCGCCAAGTCCCACAGTGCGATGTCGATACCGCTGATGGTCGGGATATGCGCCATGTATGTATGCATCAGCGTGGTCATATTGTGGAAGTGCACCTCGATCGTCAGCGGGTCCTTCCCGATCAACAAACTTTTCATTGTCTCGATGCGGGCTCGCGCCATTGGACCCGTAGCGCCGGCTTCACCATACCCAGTCACACCGCTATCGGTATCGATCCGGATAAGACAATTTCCAGCGATATTTTTGATGGCCATGGCGCAAATGTTCGTGATCTTCACCCGATTCACATTCGCCGCCGCCATTGCCTTGTAACGGGCGAACAGTCCAGCGGCGGGCAGCGCGACGGCCATCCGCAGCAGATCCCGGCGAGACAGCGATGTCAGCATGAGTATTCCCTTCAGACCGCAATATACACCAGGTGATTCACGGATTGTCGTCGAGCCGTAACGGGGCTGTCATGGAAGAGCCCGGATTGAGAAATTAAGGGGCCATTCTTGGCAAGAGCGTATCTACGTAGATTTAGGCGCAGAAGGACTGCCTCTCAGCGCCGATCTTCGACGGATGCTCGAACTTATCGGTGGATTTCTCATGGCGGGTGGGACGTCCTTGGCCTGGTGTATTCAAAGAGCCGCCGGTAGAGCGAGATGAAAAGGCGGCGGACGAAGTGTTCCTAAAAAGGTGATTCAGGCTTTCGTTTCAGCCGTAGCGCGCTGATCATCATTTTCCCGAAAACTCCCCGGCGTCGCTGGTCGAGAAAGAGCCACGATAGCAGCTTGACCGTGGCTGGAGTTCGAAAACGGGGATCCATCGCGCGGCGACGGTCGAGAATTCCGGCCAGAGTCTCTCGCGGGCGCTCGCGAAATTCATCCAGCATGGCGGTTTGATGAACGCAGGAGATGGTGCAGAATGGCGCGCAGCCTTTGGGACGAGCTGCTTCGCGCCGGATATCGTCCACAGTGTATTCATCGAGCGGAATACCCGGACGGCCCCGCTGTTGTGAGCAGTAATGCACCAAGCCGTCCTCGCAAATATACAAGAACCGGCCACCGGCGCGGCAGTGCCAGTCGGTCGCGAGCCCTCGCCCGATGTTCTCCTGAAAATGATCGAAATGCGCGAATGAGAACAGAGCGGTTTCGAGTCGCCGGAAACGCTCGTAAACACTCCGATGCTCGGCCGCGAGCGGCTGAAGCTGGCCGCCAGGATCGTGCAAAATACCCACCGTGCTGGTAAAGCCAAGTTGCCGGGCGCGTTCGCCCACCACAATCGCGTCTCCCGGATTGCGAACGCCCGCCCCCAACACCGAGTTAATGGTGACTCCGAACTCGGCGTAACGCGCCAGCCATTCCAGCTTCCTGTCGAGCACGCGCAGGCTCTTTTTCGAGACGTCGTCCGGCGCGACATTGTCGATGCTGATCTGCAAATAATCCAGCCCGGCGCGATTCAAGGCACGAATCCGGTCAGGAGTTAGAAGCAGGCCGTTGGTGATCAAAGTTGCGATCACGCCACGGGCGCGAATACGCCGGATGATGGCGTCAAGATCGGGATGCAGCGTCGGCTCGCCGCCGCTCAGCGTGATAATCGTGGTGCCGAGATCGGCCAGCCGATCGATCCGCCGAAGCATGGTTTCGAGCGGTACCTCCGCGGAAGTTTTGTCGTACTCGTTGCAATAGGCGCAATCTAGATTGCAGCGCCGGATCGGAATGATCTGCGCAAGGATCGGATGCGAGGCGGACTGCATGGCGCGCACAAACATGCGCGTCTCGCGGAGCTTCCGATCCAACTGCCTGAGCAGCTTCACTAATAACAGTTTGACGGATTTTTGTGGGGCAGGTTGCTAACCTGCGCGCCGATTGTTAATCGGCGCAAAACGGCGCGGTTACCAACCCGCGCGCAGGATGCCATCCTGCCCTACAACTAAAGACCCGCCACTCATTTCTGTAAGGCGCGATTTACTCGTTCGATCACGGATTGCCAATCGCGGAGTTTCGGCTGCCGGAACAGCCGCATCGTTGGGTACCAAGCGCTCTCTTCGCCCGCATCGAGCCAACGCCAATCAGCCGCGTAGGGCAACAGAAGCCAAACTGGAACGCCGAGCGCGCCCGCCAAATGCGCGGTGGAATTATCGATTGTTACTACCAGGTCCAAGGCCGCGATCTGTGCCGCGAAGACATCGATATCTGAGAGTTGATCGACAGAGCGATCAATAAGAATTGCCGCCTTTGCCGCCGCTGCTTGCTCCTCCAACAAGTTGTGATCCCCATATTGAAGGCTCACCCACTGGATATCGGATCGCGCAAATAACGGCGCAAACAATGATAGGTCCATCGAGCGGCTCGGGCCCGTCTTCCGGTTAGTTGTATGCCAAGCCAAGCCCACCAACCTTCTGCCGTAGGCATAGCGCGTGCGAAAACGCTCTCGTTCCTCCCGATCGGCAATCAGGTAGGGCGACGTTGTGGCGGCAAACGCAGCATTGCTTACTCGGAACATGCCAGGCAGACTGCCGCTCGGCAGGTGTGCGTCAATATCTAATTCAGGGCCGTGGCCAGAGATCACCTCAACGCCAGGAAAGGAACGCGCGAAGAGAGGTCTCAGCCGTGCGTTCGAATCCAAAACGCAGCGGTTGCCAGTGCGGATCACATCCGGAAGAAGGCCGGCGAACATGATTTCATCGCCGATTCCCTGCTCTCCCCAGATCAGCAGCCGACCCGATGTCAGTCTTTCGCCCCTCCAAAGCGGCTGCGGATAAGGTCGCATCTGCGTGTCGTGATCTTTCGTTTGCCAGCGGGATTCATAGTTGCGCCAGCCAGTGGCGAAGTCTCCTTTCGACAGTTGGGCCAGAGATTCGGCGAAACGCGCTTGGGGATAATCTGGTTGGAGAGCAAGAGCCGCTCTGTGCCGCGCCAACGCCTCATCCACGTTGCCCAACGCATACTGGACGCAGCCCATGTTGTGGTGGGCCTCGGCGAAATCCGGCTTCACAGCCAGCGCCCGCTCAAAACAGGCTACCGCCTCGTCCAGCTTGTCCTGCGCGTGGAGCGCGGTTCCCAGATTGGAGAGGACTTCGACGCGATCAGGTTTGAGAGCCAGCGCTCGTTCATAGCATGCCACGGCTTCATCCAGTTTGTGGTTCGCTTGCAGTGCGCTGCCTAAATTGCCGTGGGCCTCGGCATAGTTCGGTCGCAGTTCCAACGCACGCTCGAGACATACGACGGCTTCATCGAGCTTCCCCTGGGTGTACAAGATACTACCGAGGTTCGTCTGAGCCGCAACTAAGCTTGGTTTGAGAGCCACCGCACGCTCATAACAAACCACAGCTTCGTCCAGATTGCCTTGAGCCTTGCGGACATTTCCCAGGTTGAAATACGCTTCGGCGCAGTCCGGTTTTAGGGCCAGCGCCCGTTCTTGACACGCCACAGCCTCATCCAGCTTGCCCTGCGCTTGGAGGATGTTCCCAAAATTAATGTGAACCTCGGCCAAGTCCGGTTTCAGAGCCAGTGCTCGCTCAAAACATCCCAGTGCTTCATCCAGCTTGCCTTGTGCCTGAAGAACGGTGCCAAGGTTGGAATGATAGTGAGGCTCGTTTGGGTTGATCGCAATAGCTTCGGAGATCATCTCGACGGCAGCCTCATGACGTCCATCCGCATGTGCGATCATCCCGAGCAAATGCAAGCCGTCTGCATTATGGGCATCCGCTTCTAGAACCTGCCGGTAAATCCCCTCAGCTTCCCTCAGCCGGCCGGCTTGGTGGTGCTGAAGAGCATTCCCCAGCATCTCTTGGATAACCCGAGTCTGCAATTGTCCCACGTTTCTATTTTGCTGCTTTCGGTGACAATCCTACATGTCGTGGTAGGCAATTTCGAGGCTAACTCTCACGGCTACGGATTTGCCGTCCTTCTGCGCCGGAGCGAATCGCCATTGTTCGACCGCTTCGACGGTACTCTGATCGACGTCCTTGTCGAGCCCCTTGACAACGCGCACCTCTCTCGGCATCCCTTTTGAGCTGACCACCAGCGCGACCGTGACCGTTCCCACCACACGCACGCCGCGGTTTGTGGATCGGTGTGGAGACACTTGCTTGATGACCCTCGGCGGGACCACGTCCGGCCCGAGGTCGTACACTTTTTCGCCCTGATCTTCATCGTCTCCCTTGGTTTGCGCGGGCAAGGCCGCGACAGCTTGCACCAGCAGGACACAGGCCAGCGCCGGTGCAAAGGCCCGGCCAAACACGCGTCGCTGCGCCATCACGCTCATTCTCCCCTCAGCCAACGAAGATGCGTGGATAGACGTGCCGCGGACCGCGGCAGTTACACTGGAATTTCGCCGTGGCGTTTCTTAGCGGGACGAGTGAGCCGCAGGTAGGTCTTGACGGGCTCTACTTTCTCTATAACTCGCAGCGGTTGATTCGCCGCGTGCGTGCACTGCGCTTTCGGTCCGTTGTAGAGACGTCAACAGGGATCGTCGCGAGGCGTGTCGGACTATCGGTTCTACCAGCCATCGAAGCGAATTCGGAATATCACGGCTCAACCCGATTACCTCGAATTCTATATAGACGCCACCATCGCGTTCGGCGTAGCGGGTGATGCTCAACAGCCGCCAAATCAGACCAACGCCTTCGCCTTCACTCAACACACGCTGGTCAGGGCCGCCATACTGTTCTATTTCCTGGATTCGCGTCGTCCGCGAGATACTGTATGCGCGTTGATTGTCCACATGAACGTAGTTGGCTTCCGAATCGGTATCCAAAACTGTCTTCAGAAACGGTGATTTGGTGTTGAGCAACATCGAAAAGCGATCTTTTGCTTCGCTGCTAGCGATAACTTTCGAATCCATCACGGTCGGCCGGTACAAATCCTTGTACCGCGCGTAATCGCGTACGACGGCTAGAACATCGCTGATGGTAAAGTGGGCGATGAACGCCGCACCCAACCAATCGTGAATCAATCCAGCCGGAACTCTCTTGGGATTCTGCAGGCCGACTGACGAAACCACAATCTCGCCTGAGCGGACTTTGCGAAGCCGCTCGGGAACCTCGTCCACCCACAAGAAGGAATTGCCAGGGTTCAGGCGCTGCTCCATCCCCATGGTTGCAACCCCGGCATACTCCTCCCACGCTTTAGCTGTGGTTGGCTCTAGCTTGGCTGCATTGAGTGTGACTGGAAGAAGCAACGCCAACCAGACGCAACTTTCAAAGGCCCTATGCCGTTCCACTTGAACAGACCCTTCCTCTTTGTGAGACGCTAGCCATTCCCGAAGGATTCAGAAAAATACAACCCTCGGAATTTCAATCTGTTGTAGCAAGCTGAGGCGCCGGAAGCTTCGTTTGACTTTGGTCTTTTCTTCGCGCAAGATAAAACATAATATGAGCGCAGTGTTTGATGCTGTAGGATCGTTGCATGCGTCCACAGGGTGCTCCTGAGCTGCCGAAGAATGGCCACACCTTTCCACAACATTCACACTGAACCATCGAAAATCCGTTTCCCCGGCGCCAAAATCGGCGGCGGAGCGAGGACGGTAGCCAAGCATGGTTCCTTGCGCAGCGCCACAGAAGGTGAAGGTTGGCCAGAATCAGGTCCTCGATCCACACGAACACGTTCATCCAGTTCTTCAACTCGCCCGGAAACCGCGAGAGAAACGCTACGAGAGAGCGCAGCCCGTCTTGCTGCCGAAATTGATTCGCTACGCAAGCGGCTGAGTTCGAAGTGAAGAGGGGGCGGCCTCTTCCCTGCGCGATCGCTGCAACGCCAGCATCGCTGCCCAGCCCAGAAGGCCTACCAGAACCCCGGCCATTCCGCCATAAAATCGCGCCGGCTGAACATGCAGAGTGTCCAGCCAAATGCGGAAGCCGCCATACACAACGCCGTAAAGACCGAAGAAGAAACCCACCGGGTGCGGCTTGCGGTCAAGCAAACGAAAGGAAATGACCATAACTATCAGGAATAGAAACTCGATCAGCCCCAGGTCATAACGCGGTCCTTCGGGAAAGGCTACGGCGATCCAACTGGTGGAAGCCAGACCGCGGTGGTCATGCGCCAGGGTACACCCCAGCCGCCCGATCATCCAGCCTATCGGCATCGCATAGGCGATAATATCTAGCCTCCGCATGCTTTCGAGCAGAGAAAGACGATGGAACCGGCACCAAACCACTCCCGCCAAGAATCCGCAACTAATGCCTCCCACCGACCTTACTCCCAGGCTGGCTTTGAAAACGCGGGAGGGATCCGCAAGAAACCCGGAAAAATCCTCCAGCACGCCCTTGGACAAAAAGGCGCCGGCCATCGCGCAAATATAGACCCAAAAACAGAACCGGAACATCTGTTCCACGGGGATGCCCTGACGGTGGGCGCGCACTAGGATCGCGCGGCCTCCCACCACCACCGCGACCGCGGCCAGAACTCCGAACGCGTGGATCTGGAAGGGACCCACGTGAAGGACCGGCTGAGGGTAATACGGAAGCATACTTCTACTGAGCGCTAGTGAACAAACGCGATGCCGGAGGGTAAGGAGTTGCCGCCCAGTTGCGTAGTAACGACCGCACCTTTCATCAAATCGATCACGGATATCGAACCTTCCCCATTGTTGTTGACCACCAGAAACTGATCGGCGTAGGACATTTGGATGTCGACTGGATCGAGTCCGACAGTATAGGAAGTGATGGTTTGGTATGTGCTTGTGTCAACCACGACCACGCTGCCCGGTATTGTGGCACTGGTGGTGACGTAAGCGCGCGTGCCCGTGGAGTTGAAAGCGACGTCGCTGGTCTGGCTGATGTTCAGGCCGGTCACACGCGTGTTCGTGAGCGTATCAAAAATATCAACCGAGGCACCATAGGGAGACGTAACCCAAACCTGCGACCCGTCTGGCGTCAGCGTAAGGCCTTGCGCATACGAAATAGTGGGAAGCGTCGTGGTGATTTGGCGGGAGCCGAGGTCAATCACCGCGATCACTCCGTTGGTGTTGAAGCTGCTGATATAAGCGTGGGTACCGTCCGGTGAGATGGCGAGTCCGTGCGGGTTAATCGACGGATCGGTCATCAGCGTATATGTGACCTTGTTCGTGGCGAGATCGATAAAATTCACAGCGTTGTCGAAGCTGGTTACCAGAGCGGTTGAGCCGTCGGGAGTAATGGCCACCTGAAGCGGCCGTGTGACCACCGGAATGCTTACCTTAATCTTGAAAGGACAGGTGGAAATCCGCGTCACAAGCGCCTGGGTATGCACAGTCTGAAGGACGTCGGGGAAGGTTGAATCGCAGCCAGGCGTGGCCGGAGGTGGAACGCGAGGCACGAAAGGAAGTACCCGCAATTGTTGCGGAAGGTAGGCAGCCGTTCCCGAACCCGTCGCGTGGGGTTTTCGTGCATACCCGTTAGGCCCGCTGGGAGTACCAATTGGAAATGCAGAAGCTTGCGAATTCTGGTAATGCGGCGAGTTGGGATGTGAGCAATCCCATGCTTTGGGGCTGAAGTTAGGACTCGGGTCGGTGCTTACGATGGTAGGATTGTTTCCGCTGTAACTCATCAGGGCCGGCTTGTTGCCGATGCAGGCCACCCAAAAGCCGGGGAATTGGTCCTCCTTGGATTCATCGCAGTCGCAGCTTTCCAAAACGAACCAGCCCAGGCTGAGAGCTATGCCGGCGCACATGAATTTCGTGGAACCCGAAAGCCGGAACGTCATTGCCACACCACCGTCTTTCCAATGATCGAATAGAAAGATGTTAAGCCGACGTCCAGGCCCTTGGCAGCTATGCTTTTCACACTGGAGCCGGAGAGAGCCATCAGGTAGATGACATCCTTGGACTGAAGCGGGTTCGGACGCGTTGGCGGCAAGTTCGCCAGCATGTCAGTCGGGATTATAAAGCTGGTTGCGCCCGGGGGCGCGATGCAAACGAAAACCGCGCTGGAATTGGTGGGGAGATCCTCGCCGAAACCCAGCATCGCCACCACCTGGCCACTGTCACCACCGGACCAGGAAATGGTCAAGGGCTGGGATCGACTGACGACATTTGTCTGAGCGCGGTTGGTCCAGGTCAAAGGCTGAGGGATGGTGAAGGACGTCGAGAATGGGCCGACATCCATTCCTCCAAATCCCTGCAACGTGTACGATCCAGGATCCAGAAAGAGAGTGCTGGAAAGAATATTGTTCGAAATCGAGCCGCCCAGATAGCTGGCCCTGGCGCCGAAGAAACCCTCCGAAAGAGTTTTCGATCCATTCGGGCCCGTAAGAAGGAACGGAGCGCCCATATCCAGCGGCATCGTGGTCGGAGCCATCCCAGGCAGAGGAACGCTGTTAGCGTCCAGCATCTCGGCTTGCCGTGCATAAACCGTACAACTTCCCGAGGGCGGGAATGCGAGTGCGGGATTAAACGGGAATTGCCCGGGATCGGGTTGGAAGGCGAAATCCACATGGTAATCGGAGGTGATATCCACAGGCGCGAGAACGCCGACGTCCTGGCGCGTGGTGGTGCGCGTAGCCAGGGCTTCTCCAAGTCTCAGCCCTTTCAAAAACGCAGAGGTGACTTGCGGAAGCACATCAGTGGTGCAGATACCCGGCGTGGGCTCTATCGCCATAGTTACGAAATTGCTGATGGTTGTACCGCCTGTTTTCACGTAAACCGGTACCCAACAGCCGGTAGGGGCATTGGCGGGTACTGCAAAAACGATCTGGTCCAAGCCGGCACAACAGCTGCTTCGTCCGCTGTATTGCACCGCGGCCGGTTGGCCACCGACAAAAACCTGAACTTGCACGGGCAGATTCCCGGCCGTAGGCGCCACGTTGTCGGCGCCCGCGATAGGACCCAGGCCCGTGGCCCACAGCGTGATCACTTGGCCAGGTTTAGCAGTGACGGATGTTGAATTGATTGGCTGGTTGTTCTGCGCGACAAAGTTATACAACGATCCGGGCCCGATGCCTGTTCCGTTGGCCGTAAAAATCCCCACCGCACTGCTGAGGATCTGAACGGGAGCCAAGTTGCTGCGCGCGTTGTTCACCACCACCTGGATCGACGCGATGCCCAGCGGCGCCTTGGATGGCATGATGGCGTTGATTTGGCCGACGCTCACGTACAGGGGAATTGCGGGTACCGTCGTTGACCCCTGAACGATGTTGATCGAAACGCCCGCAAGCGTATTCCCCAACGGAAACGAGCTCGCAGTTACCGCGTTCGACGGCCCAATCTGGGTTCCGAAAATGGTGAAGATCGAACCCTGCGCGATCGCGCCCGCCGGAACACCGGACGGCATAAAGCTGGCGGCGTTGTATATCGATCGGTTATAAATCAGCGGCGGTTGAGCAACAGCCGCTCCCATCAGGAAAGCGCTCAAAACCCCGGCGCGAATTAGATTGCGCATGACCACTCCACCCGAAAATCCTGAGGCCGATTATAGCAAAGCCCAGGCGCGTCAACTGCCCCTACCTCACCAGATGATATTCAGTCTGCCGCTTTAGCACCCACGACATTTTGCCCTGCTCGTCCAGCACCGCATCTTCTTCAAGCGCGACGGAGAGCTTCTGCCCATCCCACTCCGGTACTGGCGTCGCGGCTTGCAGCTCGATTGAAAACCAAGTGCCCGCCAGCAGCGGAACGTCGCCACGGCCCGGAACGCCCTGCTGCAAATCCCACAGGCCGATCAGCGGACCGGCGGCGTGACCATGATCGCCGATGGGATGCGTGTAGACGCTGCCGTCGATTTTCGCTTCGCGCATGGCGTGCAGAGTGTCGCCGAGCACTTCATTGCCTGTCCGGCCAGGCCGCATGCGCTCCATAAGCAAATCCTGTAACCGATCCGTGTTCCGCATCGCTTCCACGATTCCCGCCGGCGCCGCAGTCTCACCTTCACGAAGAACGTAGCCCATGTGCTGCGTATCGGTATTGAGCCGCATCGCGGTGATGCCGAAATCCGTATGCAGAACATCGCCGCGCTGAATCACGTCGCCTTCCCTGGGATTGAGCCGCGTGGTGGCGCTGAGCCCCTTGCGTTGGACGGTCACAGAAGGATGGAACCAGGTACCCAGTCCCGCGTCGTTCACTTTCTGCCGCAGCCACCACACCACATCTTCATTAGTTGTTTTTCCGGGCGTGATCACTTCATTCGAAAACGCGCGCGAGATCAAGGAGTGCACAATCTCCATCATTTGCCGGTAGGCCGGGAGCATTTCAGGGACCCGCAACTCCTGGTATTCGAGCGCGAGATTTTCGGCTGGAATGATCTTGTTCTTGTAATCGGCGCCGAGCGCGGCCATCAGTTTGTCGCGCATCCCCACTGTCAGGCCATCCGAAAAAGCATGGACCGGCGAAATATCGATTGCTATCGTAGACGGGTGCCGCTGGTCGACGAGTTTGCGCAAAAGCTGCCACTGCGTCTCGCCATAAATCTCACGATTGGCCGAGTCCGGATCGCGATAGACGGTATACAAGCCGCCGTTGGAATCGCCGCCCAGCGCGAGCCGCTCCAGGGGCTGGTTCGCGCCCTGATCGTAGAAGACATAGATGGTGGTGCGTCGCGCGGCAAATACCGTGGGTGAGACCAGCGAAAAGAACGCCGGATCCTCGGCATACTCGCGGCAGGCGACAATCCACATCTGCGCTGCATGCTTCCGCATGAGAACCGGCAGATTGCGTTCCAGCCGCAGTCGCAGCCACTCCTGTTGTATCCGCGCCTGCTCCCGCAAGGGCGGAAGTGTGGGAACCTCGGCGAAAAGCACGGTTGAGAGAAAGATCGCGGCAAGAGCACGGCGCATAGCAGCTAACAGGATACAGCAGA